>NZ_JBFRFD010000671.1:0-1618 GCF_052114645.1 Arthrobacter sp. 2YAF22_2 | reverse complement strand
TCCTTGACCCGGCCCACCACGGACCGGGTCAAGGAAGCTCTCTTCTCCCGGCTGGACGCCTTCGAGATCATCGCGGAAGCTAGGGTACTGGACCTTTACGCCGGGTCAGGGTCGCTCGGCGTGGAAAGCGCCAGTCGCGGGGCGCGCACCGTGGACCTGGTCGAATCCGACGGCAAGGCCAGCGAGGTCTGCCAGCGCAACGCGGACCTCATCAACACCGTCGCGGGGCACAAAGTTGTGTCCGTGCACCGGTCCAAGGTCGAATCGTTCCTGGAACGGGCCGCCGAGGGGACCCCATGGGACCTGGTGTTCCTTGACCCGCCCTACCCGTTGGACGAGGCCGGCCTGGCCGCGGTGCTGGCCAAACTGCTCCCGTACCTGGCCGAGGGCGCCGTCGTCGTGGTGGAACGCTCCACCCGCTCCGCGGAACCGTCCTGGCCGGAGGGCCTGGAACGGTTCGCGGAGAAGAAGTACGGCGAAACCCGGCTCTGGTTCGCGGAGCCCGGCGTGGAGCGCACGGAGTAGGGCGGGGCCGTCCTACTTGAGGATGGTGCCTGAAACGTCCGGCGTCGAGGGCACAATCCCGTACTTGGCCATCAGCTCGCCAAGCTTGCCCAGCGTGGGTTCATCCACCTTGCCGTCGAAGGCCTCCAGCCGCAGGCCCTTCGCCACTGCCTCCGGCATCTTCATGAACGCCGGAAGCAGCGCCCGGACCTTGTCCGGGTTGCCCTGCGCCAGGGCGAGCGTTTCGGTCATGGCCGCCTTGAAGTCGGCCACCACCTGCGGATTCTGCTGGGCATAGCTGCCGCTGGTAAACGTGACCATGGTCGGCAGGCCCGGCAGCGCCGCCTGGTTGTTGTAGGTCACCAGCTTGTTGCCGTCCGCCAACAGCTTGGACAGGAACGGTTCCGGAACCCAGACAGCGTCCACGTTCCCCTGGGCCAGCTGCGCGCCCATGTCCTGGAACGGGAGTTCGAGGAACTTGACCCCGTTCGGATCGCCGCCCTGCTGGGACACGACTTCCTTGATGGTCAGGTCGCCCTGCGCGTTGATGGTGTTGACCGCGACCTTCTTGCCGACGAGGTTCTTGGCCGTGGTAATGCCGGAGCCGGCCTTCGCGACGACGCCGTTGATGTCATTGCCGGTGGCCAGGGAGTTCGAGTAGCCCGAGACGATCTTCATGTCCAGGCCCTTGTTCTTGGCCAGCAGCACGGAGAGCGGGTTCCCCACGGAGAAGTTCATCGTTCCGGTGGAGACAGCCGGCAGCATGGCCGCGCCGCCCTGCCCGCTCTGCAACTCGACCTTCAGCTTGTGCTTCGCAAAGATCCCCTCGTCGATGCCCAGCTGCACAGCGGCGGAGGGCGCAATCGAGATCACGCCGACGCTGATGTTGCGGACGCCGTCGCCGCCGGCGGCAGCCGATGAGGTGGACCCCGACGGCGACCCGGCACCACAGCCGGTGAGCAGCAGCGCCGCGGCAGCGCCAACGACGGCAAACTTGAGTCTCTTCATAACAGTCCACTTCCTTGGGGTGAGTTATTAGACGATCGGGGCTGCCGGGCGGGCCCCGCCTTGCAACGTCCTGCCGGCAGCACCGAGGTTACATAGATAACAACCC
>NZ_JBFRFD010000670.1:0-1627 GCF_052114645.1 Arthrobacter sp. 2YAF22_2 | reverse complement strand
GTGCGGGGCCGGGCAGCGTGTGGGGTGGCGTGGTTTAGAAAATCCGCAGGGTGTAGCTGGTGCTGGGAAGGTCGCGGGCCATCCAGTACTCATGCGAGCGGACGGGGGGATTGTGGCCGAGCCCGTCTTTCGTGAGGCTGCGCAGGGTGGCGGCGACGGCGGCGAGGACCAGGACGATGAGGGCGATTCCGATGAATTCCATACCTCCATGGTTCGCCGGTGGAAGAGGCAAAAGAAGTGGCAGAAATGCCCAAAAAGCTATAATTTCTGCCACACTGGAAGCATGATCAAATCAGTGGCGATGATCGTGGTCCCCAACTTCTCGATCTTCGAGTTCGGGACCGCCTTCGAGGTGTTCGGTATCGACAGGTCGGACCGCGACGCCGGCGTGCCCGCCTTCGATTTCCGCATCTGCACTCCGGTGCCGGGCGATATTCCGATGAAGTCGGGCCCGTCGATGCAGGTGGAACTCGGGCTCGAGGCGGCGGCGGACGCGGACTTGGTGATCATGACCCCGTTCGGCAAGGACGCGGATGTTCCCGAGTCTGCCCTCGATGCGTTGCGGGCGGCGCATGCCCGGGGCGCCTGGGTCATGTCGATTTGTTCCGGGGCTTTCGCGCTGGCCCGGGCCGGGCTGTTGGACGGCCGCCGCTGCACCACGCACTGGCATTACTCGCAGGAGCTCGCCGCCCGCTATCCGGCCGCGCTGGTCGACGAAAACGTGCTCTACGTCGAGGACGACCGGATCATCACGAGCGCCGGCACCGCGGCGGGCATTGATGCCAGCCTGCACCTGGTCCGGGTCGAGTTCGGCGCCAACGTGGCCGCGAGCATCGCCCGGGACATGGTGGTTCCGCCGCACCGCGACGGCGGCCAGGCCCAGTACATCGACCGGCCGATGCCGAGGTGCGGTTCGCAGCCAATGGAAGAGCTGCTGGGGTGGATGGTCCGGAACCTGGACGAGGACCACGCCGTCAACGAGCTGGCGGCTCGCGTTCACATGTCGCCGCGCACGTTCGCGCGGCGGTTCAGGGCTGAGACCGGTGCCACGCCGGCGGCCTGGCTGAACTCGCAGCGGGTGCTCCGGGCCCAGGAGCTGCTGGAGACGACAGACCTCAATATCGACGAGATCGCCCGGGAGGCCGGGTTCGGCCACTCGGTGTTGCTGCGGCATCATTTCGCCAAGGTGCTCGACACCAGCCCGCAGTCCTACCGGCGGACCTTCCGCGGACACCTGGCCGCGGTCTAATCCGGCTGGCCCTCCCGCCCGGTCGACTCGGAGGCAGCGCGCGTGGTCTCAACGAGGATCCGCCACGGGCCGATGAGGTCCTGCTCCAGCAACGTGGCGCRGCGCTCGCCGGCCCGAATCCGGTAGACGAACCGGTCAGGCTGGGCGGTATCCGGAGTGGGCAGTTCGTCCCAGGGGCACGCCTCGACCAGGGGCTGCCACCGGTTCCGGTCATCCGGAGTCACCGCCTGCACGCTCCAGACACGCTCCATCCCGGCGATGCCGCCGGTGCGCTGGACGGTGATTTTCACGGGGTGGTTTTCATTCGGTGATCCTTCGGCCGGTGCCGTCTAGAGCCTCACTTTGACAGTGTCCCACGCCTGCCGCACGGCGTCATGC
>NZ_JBFRFD010000669.1:0-1629 GCF_052114645.1 Arthrobacter sp. 2YAF22_2 | reverse complement strand
GGTCCACGACCCTGGGCCGTGCCGCCGTGCGCGACTGGTCGCTGCTTGCGTCCCGGTCCCTGAGCCAGTCAATCACCAACTGCACCACGGATTCCGTTTCCGGGCGCGGGATGAACACCCCCGGACCCACCGCAAGTTCAAGGTACCGGAAATGCGCCACGCCGGTGATGTGCTGCAGCGGGATCCGTTGTGCCCGTTCGGCCACGAGTTCCTCGTAGCCCTCCGGTGCCCGGGAATCACCCAGCATCATCGCGCGGAGCCGGCCGAGGCCCCCGCCAAGCAGGTGCTCGGCGAGGAGTTCGGCGTCGACCTCGGGGCTGGGCACCCCGGCGGCGGCCAGCACGGCGGTGGCGTCGCGGACGGCGTCGGCGAGGCTCGGTCCGGACTCAGGTGTCATTGTCAGGTGTCATCGACGGGCAGGCCGGACTAGTCGCCGATGGCGTCGAGGCGGGCCTGTTCGTCCATCTCGATGGCGGACTGGATTACCGGCTCCAAATCGCCGTTCATGACCTGGTCAAGGTTGTACGCCTTGTAGCCGGTGCGGTGGTCGGCAATCCGGTTTTCCGGGTAGTTATAGGTCCGGATGCGCTCGGAACGGTCCATGGTGCGGATCTGCGACTTGCGCTGGGCCGAGTTCTCGGCGTCGATCTGCTCCTGCTGGTGGGCAAGGATGCGGGCCCGCAGCACGCGCATACCGGCCTCACGGTTCTGCAGCTGGGACTTCTCGTTCTGCATTGCCACCACGATTCCGGTGGGAAGGTGGGTGATGCGCACGGCCGAGTCGGTGGTGTTGACCGACTGTCCGCCGGGGCCGGAGGAACGGTAGACGTCGATCTTCAGATCGTTCTGGTTGATCTCGAGTTCTTCGGGTTCGTCCACCTCGGGCAGCACCAGCACGCCGGCCGCCGAGGTGTGGATGCGGCCCTGGGATTCGGTCACCGGAACGCGCTGGACGCGGTGCACGCCGCCTTCGAACTTGAGCCGCGCGTAAACGCCCTCGGCCGGATCGTTGGAGCTGCCCTTGACGGCCATCTGGACGTCCTTGTAACCGCCCAGGTCCGATTCGGTGGCGGAGATGAGCTCGGTTTTCCAGCCGCGGGATTCCGCGTAACGGGTGTACATCCGGAGCAGGTCGGCGGCGAACAGCGCGGCCTCGTCGCCGCCTTCGCCGCCCTTGACCTCGAGGATCACGTTGCGGGCGTCGTCCGGGTCGCGCGGGATCAGCAGCCGGCGCAGTTTGGCCGCCGCCGTGTCCAGGGCGGCCTCGAGCTCGGGCACCTCGGCGGCAAACTCCGGATCCTCGTCCGCCATTTCCTTCGCGGCCGAGAGGTCATCACTGATGGCCTCCCAGCGGTGGTAAGCCTCGACAATGCCGTTCAACTGGGCCGAGCGCCGCCCCAATTTCCGGGCCAGCTTCTGGTCAGCATAAACAGCAGGATCCCCAAGCTGGGCCTGGATGGCAGCATGCTCATCCAACAACCCCTGTACGGACTCAAACATTTTCAAAACCTCTTTCGACTTGGAACCAAGTCTAGTTACGACACAAAAACTGAACCGCGGCTGGCGACTTAACGACGAAGCCGCACGGATTTTTCCGCCCCGGGAGTGGCTTCGGGCCTGCCKGAGCCG
>NZ_JBFRFD010000668.1:0-1638 GCF_052114645.1 Arthrobacter sp. 2YAF22_2 | reverse complement strand
GCTCTTGGGGGCGTGGCCGGCCTGGATCCGCTTGTAATGGTTGTAGACCGCGACGGCGAGTGAGCGTTTGGCGGGTTCCTGGCCGATCACGTATTCCTGCAGGAAGTCAAAGATTTCGCGGGGCTTGGGCAGTTCAAAACTTCCCAGGTCGGCTACTTCGGCGAGCTCCTCTTCAATGATCTCGTTGCAGAGTTCAATGCACTCGTCGCAGATGTAGACGCCGGGCCCGGCAATGAGCTTCCGCACCTGCTTCTGGCTCTTTCCGCAGAAAGAACACTTCAGCAGATCCGTGCTCTCGCCAATCCGAGCCATATGTGAACCCCTTTAGTAACGTGCTGCCGGCCCTGTAGAACTCCTGCGCAGCGCTGCACCCGTTTCTGGAATCACGGACGTTCCGCGCGGGACGCCGGCCGTGACATRTTCCACTCTAGGTCACTTTGGGCCTGTTGGGTGGAAAGCCGACGCCGGTGCGGCCACATTGTGGCGCCGCACCGGCGTCGGTTACTGCTTGCTGTACGGTGGTCCGCGCTACCGCGTGATTGCCTGGGGCTTGATCTTGCGGGAATCAAGTACCTGGTCGATCAGGCCGTAGCTCATGGCCTCGGCTGCGGTGAGGATCTTGTCGCGTTCGATGTCGTTGTTGACCTGCTCCGAGGTGCGCCCGGAGTGCTTGGCCAGCGTGTCCTCCAGCCATTCCCGCATGCGCATGACCTCGGCGGCCTGGATCTCCAGGTCCGAGGCCTGTCCGCCCTGGCCGCCGGACAGCGAGGGCTGGTGGATCAGGACGCGGGCGTTCGGCAGGGCCAGGCGCTTGCCCGGGGTGCCCGCGGCGAGCAGGACGGCCGCTGCGCTGGCCGCCTGGCCGAGGCAGACGGTCTGGATCTCCGGCCGGATGTACGTCATGGTGTCGTAGATCGCCGTCATGGCGGTGAAGGAGCCGCCTGGGGAGTTGATGTAGAGCGTGATGTCCCGATCCGGGTCGGTGGACTCGAGCACCAGCAGCTGGGCCATCACGTCGTCGGCGGAGGCGTCGTCCACCTGGACGCCCAGGAAGATGATGCGGTCCTCGAAAAGCTTGGTGTAGGGGTCCTGGCGCTTGAAGCCGTAAGGGGTCCGCTCTTCAAACTGCGGCAGCACGTAGCGGCTGCTCGGCAGGTTCCCGGCAGTCGATCCGAAGTTGTAGTTCATGTTCATTGCTCCTGGAGTCGGTTCTGTCTGCGTGCCGGTTAGTTTTCGGTGCCGGCGCCGTTGGCGTTCGTTCCGCCGCCGCCTGCCACGGACCCGGCGTGCGCCGCGATCTTGTCGAAGAAGCCGTATTCGAGGGCTTCGGTCGCCGTGAACCACTTGTCGCGGTCGTTGTCCTTGAGGATGGTCTCGACGGACTGTCCGGTCTGCTCCGCGGTCAGTTCGGCCATGACCTTCTTCATGTGCAGGATCAGCTCGGCCTGGATCTTGATGTCCGAAGCGGTGCCGCCGATGCCGCCGGAGGGCTGGTGCATCAGGATCCGGGCGTTCGGGGTGGCGTAGCGCTTGCCCTTGGTGCCGGAGGAGAGCAGGAACTGGCCCATCGAGGCGGCCAGGCCGGTGGCGACGGTGACGACGTCGTTCGGGATGAACTGCATCGTGTCGTAGATGGCC
>NZ_JBFRFD010000667.1:0-1655 GCF_052114645.1 Arthrobacter sp. 2YAF22_2 | reverse complement strand
TCGCCGGCATGATCGCCGAGGGGCGCCGCGGGAGCGTCGTCTCGCTGATGTGCGACGCCGGCGACCGCTATTCCGGCAACTATTACAGCCCCGAGTGGCTGAAGTCGCAGGGTCTTGATCCGGCCCCGCACGAGGACACCATCCGCGAGTTCTTTGCCAGCGGGGTCTGGCCGGCTTAGCTACACCTCCACCGAGTCGCCGCTGGCAAGGTGCCGGTACTCCGTGCCGTACCTGGCGCCGATCCGGGTCACGTGCGCCTCGATGAGGCCGCGTCCCATATCGTTCAGCAGGGCGTCGTGGATCGGGAAGGCCCGCGGCGCGCGGACCCCAATCACAAAGTCCACCACTTCGCCCACCTTGTTCCACGGGGCATGGATCGGGACCAGCAGGGTTTGCACGTCGATGCCGTCCGGGATCGCGAACGAATCCCCGGGGTGGTACACGTTGGCGTCGACCAAGTAGCCGACGTTGGCGACCACCGGGATCTGCGGATGGATGAGGGCGTGCTGGCCGCCGAAGCTCCGGATGGCGAAGCCGGCCGCATCGAAAGTGTCACCGGCGGCCACCGTGTGGATCCGCTCCGCGGCCGCGGGTCCCTTTTCGCGCAGCTGAGCTGCCACCCCGGCGGGAGCGTGGAGCTCCAACTCCTGGTCGGCCAGCAGGGCGCCGGAGACGGCGTCGACGTCGATATGGTCCGCGTGCTCATGGGTGATCAGCACGGCGGCCGCACCGGCGAGGGCCCGCCCGGTTTCGGAAAAGGTTCCCGGGTCCAGCACCAGCACCCGACCGTCCTTTTCGAGGCGGATGCAGGCGTGGGTGAATTTTGTCAGCTTCATCCGGCTAGCCTATGGTCCCTCCGACGCGGCGTCCACGGTGCCCGGCTGGTAATCTGGGACCCTGCCACTACCCGCAACATGACCCCCAGCGAAGCGAGTCCTCCCAATGTCCAACGGCGCCACAACCGGCGGCAGCCAGGCGCCGGCCGAGGCCGTCGCCGGCACGAAGGAACTGCCGGGCAAGGAACAGCGGGTCACCAAGCAGCGGCTGGCAGTGAGCGCCGCCCTGGATGAGCTCGACGACTTCGTCAGTACCCAGGAGCTGCACCGCATCTTGCAGGAGCGTGGCACCTCGGTTTCCCTCGCCACTTCTTACCGGATCCTGCAATCCCTCGCCGATGACGGCCTGGTGGACGTGCTGCGGAACGCCGACGGCGAAGTGGTCTACCGGCGCTGCGCGGTCACCGGGCATCACCACCACCTGCTCTGCCGCAACTGCGGCAAGGCCGTCGAAGTCGAAGCGCCCGCCGTGGAGGCCTGGGCGGCGCGGATCGCCAGCGAGCACGGCTTCACCGCCGTCGAGCACACCGTCGAGATCTTCGGGCTGTGCCCCGAGTGCACGGCGCTGCAGGCCGGACGCTAGCGGCGCTACGGCTCAGTCCTGCTTGAACCGGATCTGGCCGAGCTGATTGGTGAGCACCAGCTCCGAGGAGTCGAGGTGGTACACCACGGGTTCCTTGAAATAGGCGCTGGTCCAGTTTCGGTGGTCCGCGTCCGGGCCGGCGCAGCCGTCCGCCGAGTCCGTCATCCTGGCAGGGTCGGGAACCAGTCCGAAATCGTCCACGGCGACGGGCACGTTCAGCACGCCGCATGGCATCC
>NZ_JBFRFD010000666.1:0-1656 GCF_052114645.1 Arthrobacter sp. 2YAF22_2 | reverse complement strand
GTCCCCGGAAGCGCTGTGCTCTTCTTCGTTACCGTGGTGCGGCATGGCTACTTCTTCTCGTCTTCGTCAACGATCTCGGCGTCAACGATGTCCTCGTCGGAAGCCGCGTGCTCGCCGGCCGGAGCACCCTGGGCGCCGGCGGCGCCGTCTGCGGCTCCGGGCTGGGCGTAGATAGCCTCGCCGAGCTTGGTCTGGGAAGCCTGGAGCTTCTCAAACGCGGTCTTGACGGCGGCGTCGTCCGTGCCTTCCAGCGCTGCCTTGAGGGCGTCGACGTCGGCCTGGACCTCGGTCTTGACCTCTTCCGGCAGCTTGTCGGCGTTGTCGGCGATCAGCTTGTCCACGGAGTAGGCGAGCTGCTCCGCAGTGTTGCGGGTGTCGGTCGCCTCGCGGCGGGCCTTGTCCTCTGCCGCGTGCTCCTCGGCGTCGCGGACCATGCGGTCGATGTCCTCCTTGGAGAGGCTGGAGCCGCCCGTAATGGTCATCGACTGCTCCTTGCCGGTGCCCTTGTCCTTCGCGGAGACGTGCACAATGCCGTTCGCGTCGATGTCGAAGGTGACCTCGACCTGCGGGACGCCGCGCGGAGCCGGCGCGATGCCGGTCAGCTCGAAGGTGCCCAGCGGCTTGTTGTCGCGGGTGAACTCGCGTTCGCCCTGGAAGACCTGGATCGCGACGGACGGCTGGTTGTCGTCAGCGGTGGTGAAGGTTTCGCTGCGCTTGGTGGGGATGGCCGTGTTGCGCTCGATCAGGTGCGTCATGACACCGCCCTTGGTCTCGATGCCCAGGGACAGCGGGGTGACGTCGATCAGCAGCACGTCCTTGCGCTCGCCCTTCAGGACACCGGCCTGCAGCGCGGCGCCGACGGCGACGACCTCGTCCGGGTTGACGCCCTTGTTCGGCTCCTTGCCGCCGGCCAGTTCCTTGACCAGCTCGGAGACGGCGGGCATGCGGGTGGAACCGCCGACCAGCACGATGTGGTCGATGTCGGACAGCTTGATGCCGGCTTCCTTGATGACATCGTGGAACGGCTTCTTGGTGCGCTCGAGCAGGTCCTTGGTCAGGTCCTGGAACTTGGCACGGGTCAGCTGCTCGTCCAGGTGGACCGGGCCGTCGGGGGTGACGGAGAGGTACTGGAGGGAGACGTTGGTGCTCGAGGAGGAGGAGAGCTCCTTCTTGGCCTGCTCTGAAGCCTCACGCAGGCGCTGCAGGGCGATCTTGTCCTTGGACAGGTCGATGCCCTTGACCTTGAGCTGGTTCAGCAGGTAATCCACGACGCGCTGGTCCCAGTCGTCGCCGCCGAGTCGGTTGTCACCGGCGGTGGAGCGGACCTGGATGGTGGAGAAGTCGTCTTCGTCCTTGCCTACTTCGAGGAGGGAGACGTCGAACGTTCCGCCACCGAGGTCGAAGACCAGGATGAGTTCGTCTTCCTTGCCCTTGTCCAGACCGTAGGCCAGGGCGGCCGCGGTCGGCTCGTTGACGATGCGGAGGACCTTGAGGCCCGCGATTTCGCCGGCTTCCTTGGTGGCCTGGCGCTCGGCGTCGTTGAAGTACGCGGGGACGGTGATCACGGCGTCGGTGACCTTCTCACCCAGGTACGATTCGGCGTCGTTCTTGAGCTTCATCAGGATGCGGGCGGAGATTTCCTGCGCGGTGTACTTC
>NZ_JBFRFD010000665.1:0-1662 GCF_052114645.1 Arthrobacter sp. 2YAF22_2 | reverse complement strand
GGGTGTAGGAGCCGCTGGCTGTGTTGGAGGCGTTGAGGACCTGTGGGATCACGAAGCCGCCGTAGGCGCCGACCGCGGAAATCAGGCCCAGCGCGGAGGAGGCCAGCCGCTGGGTGTCAACCGTGCTGGCCCCGGAGAGCGCCGCCCGGCTGTGCAAGACGAAGATCACCGGGATCATCCGGTAGGTGGCGCCGTTGCCGAAGCCGCTGGCAGTGAACAAGGCCAGGAAGAGAACCAGGAAGAGCCAGAAGCTCCCCAGCGGCAGGGTCCAGACCATGGCCAGGGTGATGACTGCCATCGCGCCGAACGCGGTCACGGTCATCCGTGCCCCGCCCAGCCGGTCAGCCATCCTCCCGCCGAAGGGCCGGGCCAGGGAGCCGACCAGCGGGCCCAGGAACGCCAGCGACAACGCCACGGTTCCGACGGCGATCGAGGAGAACGCCGGGAAGTAGTCCTTGATGAGCTTGGGGAACACACCGGCGAAGCCGATGAAGGAGCCGAAGGTGCCGATGTAGAGCAAGGCCATCACCCACAGGTGCGGTTCCCTGACGGCGGCGAGCGAGCCGGCGACATCGCCCCTGGCGCTGGTCAGGTTGTCCATGTACTTCCAGGCACCGAACGCGGCGAGCAGGATCAGCGGGATCCACATCAGCCCGGCGACGGGCAGATTCACGGAGCCTGCGGCCAGCAGAGTGACGGCGACCGGTACGGCGAGCTGCGCAACGGCGGCGCCCAGGTTTCCGCCTGCGGCGTTCAGCCCCAGCGCCCAGCCCTTTTCGCGGGCCGGGTAGAAGAACGTGATGTTGGCCATCGAGCTGGCGAAGTTTCCGCCGCCGAAGCCGGCCAGGGCGGCAACGAGCAGCATCACACCGAACGGAGTGCCCGGGTTGCCGACGCAGAGCGCCAGCCCGGTTGAGGGAACCAGCAGCAGCATGGCCGAGACGATGGTCCAGTTCCGGCCGCCGAAGCGCGGGACCATGAAGGTGTAGGGGATCCGCAACGTCGCGCCAACCAGGCTGGGCATCGAGATCAACCAGAAGATTTCGTTGGTGGAGAAGCGGAAGCCGGCGGCGGGGAGTTGGACCACCACAATCGACCAGAGCTGCCAGACCACAAAACCCAGGAACTCGGCGAAGATGGACCAGTTCAAGTTCCGGCGGGYGATCCCACGGCCCAGAGACTCCCACTGGGCCTTGTTTTCGGCGTCCCAGTTGGCAATCCACCGGCCCGGCCGGTACTCCAGCGCCGGGCCGCCGACGGCGGTGYGTTCGGCGGATGCTGCGGCGGGCGCGGCGGCCGCTCCAGCAGCGGCGTCGTGGTTCGGGGAAACGYCGGTTGCGGCGTCTGCAATGCGTTCAGCAGTCACGGGGACCTCCATCGTGGTGTCCCTCAAAACTAGGGACGCCGCGTTTCGGGGACGCTCGTGGTTTGTTAACGCGCTGTGACGTTTGCCTAACGTGGCTTGCGCCACAGCGTGAGGCGGAGTCGGGGACCGCTGGCGGGGTGTCCAAGGGGTGGGACCGTGCTCACGTCCAAATACTGGACTATTTGTCCATTGGGTGGACTTCGGCGACTATTATGTCAGATATATCCATTCCTTTGCCGGACGTCCCTCCGCAGGTCGATCCGGTCTTCACGAAAGCGTCACCACATGTCATCCAC
>NZ_JBFRFD010000664.1:0-1666 GCF_052114645.1 Arthrobacter sp. 2YAF22_2 | reverse complement strand
TCCGCAGGGTGGTCACCGAGGACGAGGCGCGCGAGGCGATGAAGGACGAGCCCTACAAGCTCGAACTGATCGGGCTCAAGGGCGCCGGCTCGGACGCCGACGGCTCCAACGTGGAGGTGGGCGGCGGTGAGCTGAGCATCTACGACAACGTCGAGCGCAAGGACGGCACTACGGTCTGGTGCGACCTGTGCCGCGGCCCGCACCTGCCCAACACCAAGCTGATCTCCAACGCCTTCGCGCTGACCCGCTCCTCCGCGGCCTACTGGCGCGGCAGCGAAAAGAACAAGCAGCTGCAGCGCATCTACGGCACCGCCTGGCCCACCAAGGACGCGCTCAAGGCCTATCAGGAGCGGATCGCCGAGGCCGAGCGCCGCGACCACCGCAAGCTCGGCGCCGAGCTGGACCTCTTCTCCTTCCCGGACGAGCTGGGCTCGGGCCTGCCGGTGTTCCACCCCAAGGGCGGCATCATCCGCAAGGCCATGGAGGACTATTCCCGCCAGCGCCACGTCGACGCCGGCTACGACTTCGTCTACACCCCGCACATCACCAAGGGCCACCTCTACGAGGTATCCGGCCACCTGGACTGGTACCGCGAGGGCATGTTCCCGCCAATGCACATCGACGCGGAACTGAACGAGGACGGCACCGTGCGCAAGCCCGGCCAGGACTACTACCTGAAGCCGATGAACTGCCCGATGCACAACCTGATCTTCCGCTCCCGGGGACGGTCCTACCGCGAGCTGCCGCTCCGGCTCTTTGAGTTCGGCTCGGTCTACCGCTACGAGAAGTCCGGCGTTGTGCACGGCCTCACCCGCGTCCGGGGCATGACCCAGGATGACGCCCACATCTACTGCACCCGCGAGCAAATGAAGGACGAGCTCACCAAGACGCTCAACTTCGTCCTCGGACTGCTCAAGGACTACGGCCTGGAGGACTTCTATCTGGAACTGTCCACCAAGGATCCGGAAAAGTTTGTGGGGTCGGACGAGGTCTGGGAGGAAGCCACCCAGACCTTGGCCGAGGTCGCCCAGGAATCCGGCCTGGAACTGGTCCCGGAYCCGGGYGGAGCMGCSTTCTACGGACCGAAAATTTCCGTGCAGGCCCGCGACGCAATCGGCCGGACCTGGCAGATGTCCACCATCCAGCTGGACTTCAACCTGCCCGAGCGGTTCGAACTTGAGTTCCAGGCCGCCGACGGCACCCGCCAGCGCCCCGTCATGATCCACCGGGCCCTCTTCGGCTCGATCGAACGATTCATGGGCGTCCTGACCGAGCACTACGCCGGAGCATTCCCGGCGTGGCTGGCCCCGGTGCAGGTTGTGGGCATCCCGGTGGCAGAGGCGTTCAACGACTACATGTTCGACGTCGTCGGCCGGCTCAAGGCGGAGGGCATCCGTGCCGAGGTGGACGTTTCCTCGGACCGCTTCCCGAAGAAAATCCGTACCGCCAGCAAGGACAAGATCCCGTTCGTGCTGATCGCCGGCGGGGACGACGCCGAGGCCGGCGCAGTCTCGTTCCGCTTCCGTGACGGCAGCCAGGACAACGGTGTGCCCGTCGCGGAAGCCGTCCGGCGGATCGTCGACGCCGTCCGCAACCGGACCAGCTAGCGGGGGAGCGGCACGTGCAGGAGACCACAGGCGCTGTCACGGGATACCCGGGCGACGAC
>NZ_JBFRFD010000663.1:0-1667 GCF_052114645.1 Arthrobacter sp. 2YAF22_2 | reverse complement strand
TGGTTACCCCCCGCACCGGCGTGGTGCTGAGCCGCAGCGGGGGTGCCCTCGGCCGGCTGCTGCCGCTGCTGCGCCTGGGCGCGGGCGGTCCGTTCGGCAACGGCCGCCAGTACTGGCCGTGGATCACGCTTCCGGACGTCGCCGGCGCCTTCCAGTTCCTGCTCACCGCCCCGCTCTCCGGCCCGGTCAACGTCTGCGCGCCCGAGGCCGCGGACGTGAATTCGCTAATTGCCGGTCTTGCCGCTGCACTCCACCGGCCTGCCTTGTTGCGGGTGCCGGCGCCGGTCCTGCGCCTCGCGCTGGGCCAGTTGGCAAATGAACTGCTGCTGGCCAGCCAGCGGATGGAGCCCGCGGCGCTGGCCGGGGCCGGATTCCGGTGGCAGCACGCCTCGCTGGCCCAGGCCGCGGCCTGGGTGGCGGCCCGCGGCTAGCCTCCGGCGGAGCGGGTGGGCTCGGCACCAGCCGCCGGCGGCCCGGGAAGGATTTCCTGGATCCGCCATCTGCCGTCCACCGGCAGCAGCACCAGGCGTAGCCGCTGTTCCGCGGCCGCCGGGGCTTCGGCGACCACCGTCCCCGTGCCGTCCCGTTCCCGATAGGGCGGCGACGCCACGCTGAGCGTCACGACCGCGCGCGCGGCCGTGCTCTCCGGCAGGCTCTCGACCGACGAGAGCCGGGCCTCAAAGCCGTCGAGCACGTGGCCGGACTCGACCAACCGGGCGCCCACCTCGGCGTCGGCGGCGGCGGCAGGTGACGCAGGGACAGTGACTTGCTCCAGCAGCCCCAGGCGCCCGCTGCCAAGGGCGCCGCGCGTCGCCCGGCGCAGCGGCCGGCGCAGGCGCCCGCGTGGTTACCGGTCCGGGCAGCAGCGACGCCGCGAAGAGTCCTGCAACCGCAAGGAGCGCCGCCAGAACCAGTGCGGCCGCCGCCCTCCTCACGCCGGCCAACCTCAAGCCGGCCCGCGGGAAGCCGGCCCGGCGGCGGGCTTGGCGGGATGCGTGCCGTGCGGCGGTCGGCCCGGCCGCGGGACCGCGTCCCAGGCGCTGTCGGCGGCGAACCCGGCCCCGGAACGCGCGCAGCCGGGCCGCCCGGCGTTCCCGCCGACTCACGGGAAGCGACCGCCGGGTCAGCAGCTGCGGCAGCACGGTCGGGTGCACCGACACCGAGAGATCCACGGGGGCGGCCGGGGCGCTGCCGTAGATGGCGGCGGCCAGTTCGGAGGCGGACGGCCGCAGGCGCCGGTCGCTGCGGAGCCCCGCCTCCAGGGCCTCCGCCAACCCGGGCGGAACACCCGGGACCAGCAGCGGCAGCGGCGGACGCTGTAGCTCCGGCTCCGGCGCCCTGCCGGTAAGGCAGTACCAGCCCACCGCTGCCACGGCATAGACGTCGCCCTCCGGCTGCAGTCCGGCACGCACAGCATCCACCGGTGCGGGATCGCGGAACCCGTCCGTGCCGGCCCGGGACAGTTCCTGCGGGTCCGCCAGCATCCGGGCCACCCCCAGATCCGCGAGCAACGGTTTGCCCTGGGCGGTGAACAACACGTTGCCCGGTGACACGTCGCCGTGCGTAAAGCCCTTCCCGTGCAGATACGCAAGCGTCTGCGCTATTGGCGTCAGCACCGTGACCGCCTCACCCGGGCCCAGGCTGCCGCGGGCCGCCAGCAGCTCCGC
>NZ_JBFRFD010000662.1:0-1668 GCF_052114645.1 Arthrobacter sp. 2YAF22_2 | reverse complement strand
GGTCGAAGTGCAGGGCCAGCGCGTGCGGGTCGCCCTTGTGCGCGGCGGCAGTATCCGCGGTTGTCGCGTCACCGGCGCCGTCGTCGTCTTGCAGCCGGCTCAGGCCGTAAACCTCTTTGTCGATTTCGCCCTTGCGGAGCAGCTGCCCGACCGTTTCCACCGCGCGCGTCTCGATCGAGGAAAAGCCGTGCAGTTCAAAGGTCCGCCGCAGGGTGTCCAGCACATGCAGTTCCACCAGCCGCTCCTCTGGAAGCCACTCGGGGAATCCGGACAGGGAGGCGGTGCGTGCCATGGTGGAATTTTCTCCTCTGATTACGACGGCGGGTCGAACAGCCGCGGCGTCGCGCGCCGACCGGCCGGTCGTGCATAAACTGTGTGCGGCAGTCAGTTTATGCTTTCGACGCGTGCATCTCTAATGCGAACGCGGCGGGCAGCGTTGCCAACAGCTTGCGCGCTGCACCCCGGATCTGTGCCCACGGCACGGCCCGGGACGCGGCCCTACACCCAGGAGGACTTTTGGCGGCCAGTTCACGGAGCGCCCGCGAAGCCAAGCGGCGCATCCAGCAGATGGAGGCAAAGCGTGAGCTGCGCCGGGCGCAGGACAAACGCCGGAGGCGGGACAATATCCTTGCCACGGCCGGCGGTGCCGCTGTCCTGGTCCTTGCCATCGTGCTGCAGCTGACCGTGTTTGCGGGTAATCCGACCGAGGACCAGTTCAAGGCCGCGGAGGCCGGGCTGGCCAGCCCGTCGGCGTCCGCGACGCCGACGGCCAGCGCGAGCAACGGCGCGAATATCCCGAAGCCGGACACCGCGGCGGGCAAGACCTTTTCCGGCGAGCTTGCCCTCAACCGCGGCACCCTGGGGATCGAACTGGACGGTACGAAGGCGCCCCAGGCAGCCGCCGTGTTCAAGTCGCTCGCGGACCAGAATTTCTACAAGGGCCTCAGTTGCCACCGGCTCACCACTGCCGACACCTTCGGTGTGCTGCAGTGTGGCTCCAAGACCGGCGACGGCAACAGCGATCCCGCCTACAGCTGGGGTCCGCTGGAGAACACCCCGGCCGATAACAAGTACCCGGCCGGCACCATCGCGGTCGCACGGACCGGCGGAAACGCTTACGGCAACGGAACGCAGTTCTTCATCGTCTACAAGGACACCGTGATCCCGGCCGACGCCGCCGGCGGCTACACCGTGGTGGGCAAGGTTACGTCCGGCTTGGATGTCGTCAGCAGCATCGCGGCGGCCGGCGTCAAACCGGGTGCCAGCGCCACAGACGGCGCCCCGGTGGAACCAGTCACGATAGACTCGTTCTCTCTGAAGTAGCCAGCCGGGGCCCTCGTGGCCGCGGTGCCGGTATTTCCCTCCAAGCGAAAGACTTCTAGCGGTGACACACAGTCAGCAATCCGACGAAACAGTGGCAGCAGCTGCCAACGAGACCGAAGCCAAGGCTACGGTGACCGAGCCGGTCAACGACCCCCGCCCGGCTGAGGCCCCGGCTGAGGCTCAGGCCGCCACGGCCGAGGCGAAGCCCGAGGCACCGGCCGCTGAGCCCGAGGCCGCCGAGGCGCCCGAGGCACCGGCCGCCGAGCCCGAGCCCGCTGAGCCCGAGGCGAAGCCCGAGGATGCGGCCAGCGCTGCTGCCGGGCCGGCCGCGGCGGCCGCCCAGGC
>NZ_JBFRFD010000661.1:0-1672 GCF_052114645.1 Arthrobacter sp. 2YAF22_2 | reverse complement strand
CCCACGGCGGTGGTGACGATGTCCGCCGTCGCGATTTCCGCGACGACGTCGGCTTCCTGGGTGCCGGAGTTCAGCGCGCGGAAGTTGTCCACGGTCCGCACCGCGGGGTTGTCCCCCACCTCGTGGACCTGGTAGCTGTCCGTTGCGGCGAGCTGGGTGATGAGGGCGTCCACGACATCCGCGAACACCACCTCATACCCGGCCTCGTGCAGCAGCAGTCCGACGAACCCGCGGCCGATGTTTCCGGCTCCGAAATGAACAGCCTTCACTAGGAATTGACCTTTCCGAACAAGTCGAGCACTTCATCGACGGTGGTGGCCGCCTCCAGCTGCGCGACCTGGGCCTTGTTGGTGAAGACCTTGGCGATGGAGGACAGGATCTGGAGGTGCTCGTTGTTGATGCCGGCGACGCCGACGACGAACTTGACCTCTTTGCCGTTCCAGTCGATGCCATTCGGGTAGCGGACCACCGAGACGGCGGACTTCATGATGTGGTCCTTCGCTGCGTTGGTGCCGTGCGGGATCGCGAGGTAGCTGCCCATGTAGGTGGACACGGATTCCTCCCGCTCGTGCATGGCCGCCAGGTAGCCGGTGTCGACGGCGCCGCGCTCCAGAAGCAACCGGCCCGCCTCGTCGATCGCGGCGTCACGGGTGGTTGCCGTGCCGCTGAGGACCACGCTGTCGGCCGCCAGGATGCCTGAAGGGCCGGCTTCGGTCTCGGGTTCGGCGACGGCGGTCGCTGTCGCCGCCGCTCCGGCGCCGGCCAGGCCTTCGCCCGCAGCACCCGAACCGTCGGCCGGCGCGTTGCTGCTCCGGACCAGCTCCACCACGTCGTCGTACTTCGGCGAGTTCATGAAGTTGTCCACCGAGACGTGCACCGCGCTGGCCGTGGCGGGTTTGGCCCGTTCGGTCAGGTCCTGGTGCGTGATGACGACGTCGTAGGTGTCGCTGAGGTTCGCGATGGCGGAATTGGTGACCTTGACGTCCGGGTAGCCGGCCGCCTTGATCTTGTTGCGCAGCACCGAGGCGCCCATGGCGCTGGAGCCCATGCCGGCGTCGCAGGCAAAGACAATGTTCTTGACCGGACCGGCCAGCACCGCGACGCTCCCGGCACCCGCCCCGGCTCCCGCGAGGGCGGAGGAGACGGAGCTCTTCTTGCCCTTCATGGTTTCCATCCGGGTGGTCGCGGCGCCGAGTTCATCCTCGTCCGCGGTCTTGCTGGTCTTCAGGATGACCGAGGCAATCAGGAAGGACACGGTGGCGGCCAACAGCACCGACAGGGCTACGCCCAGCAGGCTATCGGCCGGCGTCGCGGCGAACACCGCGATGATACTGCCCGGGGCGGCCGGCGAGCGCAGACCTGCGCCGGTCAGGACGAGGGTGAAGATGCCGGTCATGCCGCCGCCGATCGCGGCGAGGATGATGATCGGCTTCATCAGCACGAACGGGAAGTAGATCTCGTGGATGCCGCCGACGAACTGGATCAGCGCGGCACCGGGGGCCGAGGCCTTGGCCATGCCCTTGCCGAAAAGCATGTAGGCGAGCAGGATGCCGACGCCGGGGCCGGGGTTGGCCTCGAGCAGGAACAGGATGGATTTGCCCTGCGTGAGCGCCTGTTCCGTACCCAGCGGGGTCAGGATGCCGTGGTTGACCGCGTTGTTCAAGAAGAGGAC
>NZ_JBFRFD010000660.1:0-1672 GCF_052114645.1 Arthrobacter sp. 2YAF22_2 | reverse complement strand
CGCTGATGTCCCCGCCGCCGTTGACGGTCGCCGCCGCGGCGGTGAATTGGGTGCCGTGCGCCAGGTCCAGGACTTCGGCCTCGGCCTTGGTCGCGTTGACGTCGAAGAGCGCGACGTGGCTGGCCGATCCGCGGATCAGGGCGGCGTAGGCCAGCGAGGTGCCGACGCTCCCGGCGCCGATGACGGCGAGTTTGGAACCGGACTGTGCGGACATGGGCATCTCCACCGTGGGCGTTCAGCCGGCCGGGGTTGCGACGGTGCCAGCCGTTTCGCCGCCGTCGATGACGAATTCGGCGCCGGTGACAAAGGAGGATTCGTCGCCGGCCAGGTACACGGCCAGGTCCGCGATCTCCGTGGGCTGGCCGATCCGGTGCAGCGGGACGTGGCCGGTGTCGAAGCTCATGCCTTCGGTCATGGGGGTCTGGATGACGCCGGGGTGCACGGAATTGACCCGGGTCCCGTCCCGTCCCAGGTCCAGCGCGGCGCTCTTCGTCAGGCCCCGTACACCGAACTTCGAGGCGGTGTATCCGGCGAGGCCCTCATAGCCGCGAAGGCCCGCGATCGAGGAGACGTTGATGATGGAAGCGGACCCCGCCCTGGCCAGCGCGGGGGCGGCGGCCTTAATGCCGTTGAAGACGCCGGTGAGGTTCACGTCAATGATCCGCGCCCAGTGTTCGTGCGGATACTCGTCGATCCGGCCGAAATTCACGATGCCGGCGTTGTTGACCAGGATGCTGAGGCCGCCGAACGCGGTGACCGCCTCACCGACCGCGGCGTCCCAGTCAGCCGGCTTGGTCACGTCCAGGTGCACGTAACGGACGCGGTCGCCGAGTTCCGCCTGCAGCCGGGCGCCGTCGTCGTCCAGGACGTCGCCGACAACGGCCGCCGCCCCTTCGTCGAGGAAGCGCCGCGCAATGGCTGCGCCGATGCCGCGGGCACCGCCGCTGACCAGGGCGACTTTGCCGTCCAACCGTCCCATGCTGGTCCCTTCCGAGCCTCGACCGTCAGCGCTGCCGGAGTCCGCGACGGGCCGCCGTCATCCAGCGGGCCCTCCCAGCATGGCGGCGGAAGGCCGGGTTGGGCAGGGCCGTTGTGCCCAAGGGCGACGGCACCAGGCGGCCGCCGGCGGCGAAGTCGTGGGTCCCCTAGAGGTGCTGGATCCCGGCCCGCTGCATGGCGTCCTTGTAGACTGCAACGTTCTTGGCCAGGAGTTCCTCCTGCTTGGCCGGCGAGACGGCAAAGGCGCGGCCGCCGAGGGCGGTGGCCTTGTAGATCTTCACGCCGCGGTTTTTGAGCGAAGAGTGGTAGGTCTTTTCGAAGAGCGTCAGAAAGGCGTGGGCGTCGGCCCCGTGCGCGATGACCGCGGAGGTGCGCTTGTTGATCTTCATGAACTGGCGGAAGGGCCGCAGTCCGTCGGTTTTTTCCTGGACGTTCAGGGCGGAGGGCAGCTCGGGGTCACGAACCCAAGGGTAGGCGTTCCACGGCATCACGTAACGCGGGTCAAGCTCGACGGCCTCGTAGATGGAGGTGGCGCGGCGGGCGGCTTCATCGTCGTTGAAATGGGACACGAACCCCGATTCGGTGCCCTTGCCTGGGGCGATGTGGAGAGTGACGATCCGGCACTCGTCCTCATCATGGACGGGGTCGATGTAGGGGACCACGGACCCTGGCT
>NZ_JBFRFD010000659.1:0-1674 GCF_052114645.1 Arthrobacter sp. 2YAF22_2 | reverse complement strand
GCGGCCTCTACGACATCCAGATCTACGCAGCCGACGCCGGAACGGGCACCCCGGCGGCCTCCACCGCCGGCGCGCCGCCGGCCGCCACGCGCCCGGGCGGCCTTCCCTCCGACGTCCTTCCCGGCGAACTCGTCGCCGAGTTCCGCGGCCGCAGCCGCACCATCTCCAAGAAATAGAAACTTAGGACCCTGATGACCACCCCCACCGCTGCATCTGCCCTCGCCACCAGTGACGCCGTCCTGGACCGCGAAGAAACCATCTCCCGCGACGAGCTCGAGGCCTTGCAGCTCAGCCGACTGCAGCACACCGTGGCGTACGCCTACGACCGCGTCCCGCTGTACAAGCGCAAATTCGACGAGGCCGGCGTACACCCCACCGATCTGCGCGAACTCGCGGACCTGGGCAAGTTCCCGTTCACCACCAAAGAAGACCTCCGGCTGGAGTACCCCTTCGGCATGTTCGCAGTGCCGCAGCAGGAGGTGGCCCGGATCCACGCCAGCTCGGGCACCACCGGCCGCGCCACCGTGGTGGGCTACACCAAGAAGGACCTCGCCGACTGGGCCAAGCTCGTGGCCCGCTCCCTCCGCGCCTCCGGCGTGCGGCCCGGCATGAAGGTCCACAACGCCTACGGCTACGGCCTGTTCACCGGCGGCMTGGGCGCMCACGCKGGCGCYGARGCSCTSGGCTGCACSGTCATCCCSATSTCCGGCGGCCAGACGGAACGCCAGATCACCCTGATCCAGGACTTCAAGCCGGACGCCATCCTGGCCACCCCGACCTACCTGCTGACCATTGCCGACGCGATGATGAAGCAGGGCATCGACCCCGCCTCCACCTCGCTCAAGTTCGCCGTGCTGGGCGCGGAGCCGTGGACCGAGGAAATGCGGCACGAGCTCGAAGTGATGATGAACATCAAGGCCTGCGACATCTACGGACTCTCCGAGGTCATGGGGCCCGGTGTGGCCGGCGAGGCCGTGGAAACCCAGGACGGCAGCCACATCTGGGAGGACCACTTCCGCCCCGAGATCATCGACGCTTTCGACTCCTCCGTGGTCCTGGGCGACGGCGAACCCGGCGAGCTTGTGTTCACCTCGCTCACCAAGGAAGCCCTGCCGATCATCCGGTATCGGACCAAGGACCTCACCCGGCTGCTGCCCGGCACCGCCCGYCCSGCGCACCGCCGCATGGGGCGCATCACCGGCCGCAGCGACGACATGATCATCCTCCGAGGCGTGAACCTGTTCCCGTCGCAAATCGAGGAAATCGCGTTGCGCATCCCGGAGCTCAGCCCGCACTTCCAGCTGGAGCTCACCCGCCCCGAGGGGCAGCGGATGGACCAGTTGACCGTGAAGATCGAGCGCCGCGAGTCCGTCACCGTCGAGGGCATCGCTTCGGCCGCGAAGACGCTGCAGCAGCAGATCAAGATCCACGTTGGATCGTCCTGCGCCGTAAACGTCGTCGAACCGGGCTCCCTGGAGCGGTCCAACGGCAAGCTTCGCCGGATCTACGACATGCGTCCCAAGGCCTGACCTGCCCCTGCTTGTTCAACCGACCGGTGGGCCCGGCCAGCGCAGCCTCGGCCACGCCGGCCGGGCCCACCCCGCTCACATGAGAAACTAGCGACTATGCCCAGCACAGGAACCACCGCCAAGCGCGGCCGCCCCGGCTATGACC
>NZ_JBFRFD010000658.1:0-1676 GCF_052114645.1 Arthrobacter sp. 2YAF22_2 | reverse complement strand
ATATCTGACACCGAGCCTACCGTCAGAGCCTCAGCACCGGCGAGGTGCCACCCCGTGGCCGCACCGAATCAGGCCGCAATTTCGGCCGGCCTCAGCGTTTGGCGTACTGCGCCCACGGGATGTTCCAGTCGCCGAAGCCTTCAAGCGGTTCAACCGGCGGTGCGCCCGTGTTGAGGGTCTGCACCACATCGCCGGTTTTCATGTTCTTGAAGAACCACTCTGCGTCCGCCGGCAGCAGGCCCACGCAACCGTGCGAGACGTTGTACACGCCCACCGCGCCCCAGGCCGACTCAAGCGCCTGGTGGACGTAAACGCCGGACGTGGTCAGTCTGTTGGCGTACTCCACGGTCAACGGCGGATAGTAGCCCTTGTCCCCCGGCTTGAGGCCGATGCTGCCCGCGTCGAACTTGGAGTGGCGCTCCTGCTCCATGACCACCGCGTAGCCGGCGGGTGAGAGCCAGTCCGCACTGCCAAGGGTGACGGGGGCCGTCCGGACCAGTTGCCCGTCGAAGTAGACCTTCATGGTCTTGGTGACGTCGTCGACGACGGCGACCCGCTGCGGCCCGACCGTGTAGGAAACCATGACGTCCGAGTTGCCGACCATCTTGTTGCCGAAGTCGACGCCGAACAGCCTGAGGTCCACGGTGATCTGGCTGTTCGCGGCCCAGAAGGTCTCCGGCCGGATCCGCACGCGGCGGTCCGAGTACCAGCGCCAGGCCACGGGCTGGCCGGAGGACGCGGTCACCGCGACGGCTTTCTCCAGGGCTGCCTTGTTGAGGACCGGTTCGCTGAACACGATCTCGATCGGCTGGCCGGCCCCAACCGTGCTGCCGTTCAGCGGGTAGACGGCGGCGTCCGCTTCGTTGGCCCTGGCGACGGTCGAGAAGCTTTGAGTCTTCTTCGTCTCCCGGCCGGCCCGGTCAACGATCGTGAAGGAGTACCGGTAGCTGGTGTCGAACTCCAGAGGATCTTCCGCGGTCCAGGTGGAACCGTCCGCGCTCCTCGTGCCGGGAACGGAGTCGCCGCCCGCAATGGGCCGAAGCTGCACGTCCTTGACCACCCCGTTGACGGCCTTCACCGACGGAAGAGCGGCCGGGTTGACGCCCTTGGCCCCGTCGATGGGTGTGACCCCGAGTTCAACAGCTTTCACGACCGGGGCTGCCAGGCCCAC
This sequence comes from Arthrobacter sp. 2YAF22_2, assembly GCF_052114645.1. Classification (NCBI taxonomy): domain Bacteria; kingdom Bacillati; phylum Actinomycetota; class Actinomycetes; order Micrococcales; family Micrococcaceae; genus Arthrobacter; species Arthrobacter sp. 2YAF22_2. The sequence goes on along the minus strand of NZ_JBFRFD010000658.1, from coordinate 505 downwards.
GATGTTTCGCATCGGCGCAGACGACTCCGAGGGCAAGGCGCTGTCGGCCCAGACGGGGGCAGTGGCGGCGCCGATCCCGCCGGCGGCGACGGCGAGACAAATCCCGCCGACGGCCAGCATCTTTCCGGTGCTCTTGCCTGGACCACGCCCACTGCGCCGGCTCCGGCCGGCAGCGCGCCCGGCGTTCCGCACACTCATGCGCTGGTCCATGGTGTCCCCCAACTGCTTGTCCATCCAGTGTCCCCCAAATTCACTGCCCGGCCCTCAGCGGATGCTGCCGCCGGGTGGCCGGTGCCCCGGCTCAGTTCGCATACTGGGCCCAGGGGATGTTCCAGTCTCCGAAGCCGTCGTCGAAGTTGGCAAAATCGCCCTCGGTGTTGACCACTTGGACGACGTCGCCGGCGGTCATGTTGTCAAAGACCCACTGGGCGCCCTCCGGCCCCAGACCGATGCAGCCGTGCGAGAGGTTGACTTGGCCAACGTAGGGCATGGCGGAGTCCGTGGC
>NZ_JBFRFD010000657.1:0-1681 GCF_052114645.1 Arthrobacter sp. 2YAF22_2 | reverse complement strand
GGCCGCCAGCCCGGCCTTAGTGCCGTCCGGGGGTGGTTGAGTACAACCCGAAAATCGCCCGCCACGCACGGCGCGGACATGTGGGCGAAAACTCGTGCGGAGCGGTAAGCTCTACACCGAGTAGTAAAACTTTTAGTGTGCCCGGAACGCTACGGCGGCCGGGCGACAGCAACAAGTAGGAAGGGCCGTCTGTGAGTTCGCAGAACCGAACCGGCAGCCGACGCAAACAGATCACTACGATCACTGGCTTGGCACTAGCCGGCGCGTTGGCTTTGACTGGATGTTCACCAGAGGTACAGAAAGGGTGGCTGCCCACTGAGCGTGGCACCACCAACCACACTGACCGCATCATGGACCTCTGGGTCAACTCATGGATTGCCGCCCTTGTCGTGGGTGTCATCACCTGGGGTTTGATGATCTGGTGCATCGTCGCGTACCGGCGGCGGAAGGGGACCGTCGGGTTCCCCCGTCAGAACAGCTTCAACCTGCCGCTCGAGGTCTTCTACCTGACGATTCCGGTATTCATGGTCCTGGTGTTCTTCTACTTCACCGACCGTGACCAGCAGGCGATCGACAACCGCGACCAGCCGGCCGACGTCGTCGTTGACGTCCGCGGCAAGCAGTGGGCGTGGGACTTCAACTACAAGAAGGGCGACGTCATCACCGACGACGTCCACGAGGCCGGCGTCCAGGCGCACCTCACCGGCAATGACGTGGACAAGGAAAAGCTGCCCACGCTGTACCTGCCGGTCAACAAGTCGGTTGACGTGGAGCTGAACTCCCGCGACGTCATCCACTCCTTCTGGGTTCCCGCCTTCCTGCAGAAGCGCGACATGATCCCGGGCAAGACCAACTACATCCGGTTCACCCCCACCAAGGAGGGAACCTACGACGGCAAGTGCGCCGAACTCTGCGGTGAGTACCACTCCGAGATGCTGTTCCGTGTGAAGGTCGTCTCCGAATCCGAGTTCAAGTCTCACCTGGACCAGCTGCGCCAAAGCGGCAACACCGGGCTGCTCGGCGACGAGTATGACCGTAACCCGGCCCCGACCCCGACCGCGACTAAGTAAGGGGAGCGCGACGTGGCAACAACCTACTCTCAGCCCTCAGGGACCCTTGAGGCTCCCGTAGTACCCAAATCCAAGGGACGCATCGTCGTCAACTGGATCACCTCGACCGACCACAAGACCATCGGGTTCATGTACCTGATCGCGTCGTTCGTGTTCTTCTGCTTCGGCGGCGTGATGGCCCTGCTGATCCGGGCCGAGCTTTTCGAACCGGGAATGCAGATCCTGCAGACCAAAGAGCAGTACAACCAGCTCTTCACGATGCACGGCACCGTCATGCTGCTGATGTTCGCGACACCGCTGTTCGCCGGCTTCACCAACGTGATGATGCCGCTGCAGATCGGTGCTCCCGACGTGGCTTTCCCGCGGCTGAACGCGCTGGCCTTCTGGTTCTTCCTCTTCGGCTCCACGATCGCCGTCTCCGGCTTCATCACCCCGCAGGGCGCGGCCTCGTTCGGCTGGTTTGCCTACGCGCCGCTGTCGAATACCACCTTCAGCCCGGGAATCGGCGGTGACCTCTGGGTCTTCGGCCTGGCCCTCTCGGGCTTCGGCACCATCCTGGGTGCCGTCAACTTCATCACCACCATCATCTGCATGCGTGCCCCGGGCATGAC
>NZ_JBFRFD010000656.1:0-1682 GCF_052114645.1 Arthrobacter sp. 2YAF22_2 | reverse complement strand
CGCTCCTCCTGCTGGACTTGAACCAGCAACCCTTCGATTAACAGTCGAATGCTCTGCCAATTGAGCTAAGGAGGAATGAAGCAGGTATGACATTAGCAAAGGTTTCAGCGCTAAGGAAATCGGCGGCGCAGTCGGGGGCCGGGCCGCCTCCCCGCCGGACTCCATACCCCCAGCGGGTATAAAAAAGTCCCCGTCCCGGTGACCCGGAACGGGGACTGCGCGCTCCTCCTGCTGGACTTGAACCAGCAACCCTTCGATTAACAGTCGAATGCTCTGCCAATTGAGCTAAGGAGGAATGAGGCGGGTTCAAGCCTAGCAAAATCCCTGACGGGAGTGAAATCGTGGAACGAAATCGTGGGTCTAGGCGTCGGAACGCAACGCCCGACGCTCCATTTCGAGCATCATCAGTTCCCGCTGGACCTGCTGGATCCGTTCCTTCTCGGAACTGGGATCGAGCCGCTGCAGCTGGCCCATCTTGTCCGCCTTCACCCGGGTGATCTGAAGTTCAAAGAGCGCCTTGAGGATCCCCTTGCCGTACTTCTGGACCCCCTCGGCTGTACTGGCAGGCAATGGCACCACCGACAGCTCGGAGACCAACGGCCGGAGTGGTTCGGGGATCTCCTCCATGACCTGACCCACCCAGCGAGCGGGTTCCCCCAGCAGGCCAGGACCCGAGGCGCGCATGGCGTCGTGGACGGCCTGAAAAGCAGGCGTGAGGAACCGGGCCCCGGAGAAGCGCTCCCAAATGCCCCCGGCCAGGAGGGCCGGCTCCTGCAGCGCCACTTCGAGCGCCTGCCGCTCCATTGAGGCCACCGGATCGCGGGGGTCCGGACGCTGGTAGGAAGGGACAGCACCCGACGCCGGTCCGGCGGCCACCCCGGGTCCCCCGGGCAGGGCAGCGTCGCCACCGGCCGGCCGCCCGCCGGGCCGCGATGTCCCGGAAACCGTCGGCCCACCCGTGCTGCCTCGCTTCATGGCGACGCCGACGGCGCGGCTGACCTCCTCGACCGGCATTCCCAGCCAGCCCGCCAGTTCCCGGGCGTAGCCGGGCCGGATGCCGGCGTCGCGGATCTGCGCGACCACGGGAGCCGACTCGCGCAGGGCCGCGATCCGGCCCTCCACGGTGTCCAAATTGTGCCGCCTCAGCGTGGCGCGGATCGCAAACTCGAACAGCGGACGGCGGGTGCCAATCAGGTCGCGGACGGCGGAGTCGCCCTTGGCCTGGCGCAGCTCGCAGGGATCGGCGCCGCCCGGTTCGACTGCGACATAGGTCTGGGCCACGAAGCGCTGGTCTTCTTCGAAGGCACGCAGGGCCGCTTTCTGGCCTGCGGCGTCGCCGTCGAACGTGAAGATCACTTCTCCCCCGCTGCCGTCGTCGGAGAGAAGCCGGCGGGCGACCTTGATGTGCTCGGTGCCGAACGCCGTGCCGCAGGTCGCGACCGCCGTCGTAACCCCGGCCAGGTGGCACGCCATCACATCGGTGTAGCCCTCCACCACCACCAGCTGGCGCTCTTTGGCGATGTTCCGCTTGGCGAGGTCGATCCCGTACAGGACCTGAGACTTCTTGTAGAGAGCGGTTTCGGGGGTGTTGAGGTATTTCGGGCCCTGGTCGTCCTCGTAGAGCTTCCGCGCACCGAAGCCGATGGTGTCGCCGGCGATGTCACGGATGGGCCAGATCAGCC
>NZ_JBFRFD010000655.1:0-1684 GCF_052114645.1 Arthrobacter sp. 2YAF22_2 | reverse complement strand
CCGTGCCGTCCTGGCCGGCGAGCCCGGTCCGGCACGCGACGCCGCGTTGCTCAACGCCGCCGCCGGGTTGGTAGCGTTCGACCTCGACGCCGTCGGTCCGCTCACCGGGCGGATGGCCGCTGCCATGAAGCGGGCCGAAGAGTCGATTTCCTCCGGTGCGGCGGCCACGGTGCTGGACCGGTGGGTGGCCCTAACCCGGGGCTGAGGTCCGTCGGCCAATAGTGCTGCGGCCGCAAGGCGCAGTTGCAAAACGCAGCCGCAAAACGCAAAAGCGGGGCCCGGCTGGTTTGCCGGGCCCCGCTTCTGTCTGTGCCTGTTACTCGAAGCCGAGGGCGAAGGCCGCGTCGAGGTCGTGCTGCGAGTAGGCGCGGAAGGCGATCTGGGTGGTGGTGTGCACCACGGCCGGTACCTTGGAGAGCTTGTCCGCTATGACATCGGCCAGGTCCTCGTGCTTGGCGACCCTGGCGATGGCAATCAGGTCCCATTCTCCCGTGACCGAATAAACCTCGCTGATGCCCTGAATGGCGGAAATCTCTTCCGCGGTCTCGGGGATACGGGAGGCCTCTGTTTTGATCAGGACGATAGCGGTGACCACGTGTAAACCTTTCGGGACCTGTTGCGCCGGTTCTGGCTTCTTGCTTGCCCCAGGAGGGCCGGACCATGTGCTTGCTAGCCTAGTCCATCAGCTCCGCTGACGGCGGCCCCGGAGCCGCGTTGCCGCTGCCGCCAGCGCCCGGTAGCCCAGCAGGAACACGCCTAGGCTGAGCAACGCCACGATCACGAAAGGCAGGACCACTGTCTGCCCGGTAACAGCGCGGAGCGCCATGCCGACAGCCACCGTGCCGATCCAGACGGCGACGCCCGCCGGCCACAGGGCGAGCGGCCCGCGCCACAGACGCAGGGCCAGYCACGCTACGGCGGCGCCCGCGAGGAACGGCCACGCCGTCGCGAACACGCCGGTGATGATGTCGCCGCGCTGGTGGGCATCCCGGCCGATCGCGGCGAAAAGCAGGATCAGGACAGCATCGGCGGCGGCTGCGGCCACCACGGGGCGCGGAGCCGACGACGGGTGAGGCGAGGGGGAAGTCTTAGGGGACATGCTTCCAGCCTATCCGCGCCCGTTGTCCCGCGAATGCCACGGGGCTAGGCTCGGCTCACGTTCCAACCAGGAGGAGACGGCCATGACCACGCTGCCGGATCGGCCCAACACGGCATTGCTGGTGATCGATGTGCAAAACGGCGTGGTGCAGGGTGCGCACCAGCGCGACACCGTTGTCGCCAACATCGCCGCACTGGTGGAGAAGGCCCGGGGTGCAGCGGCCACGGTCGTCTGGGTTCAGCACAGCGACGAACGGCTGGAGCGGGGGAGTGAGGCATGGCAGTACGTCCCCGAACTGGACCCGCGGGAGACGGAGCCGCTGGTTCACAAGTCGTACGCCGATGCCTTTGAGGGAACGGTCCTTGAAGAGGTGCTTGCCGCCGCCGGCGTTGGACACGTGCTGGTGGCCGGCGCGCAAACCGACGAGTGCATCCGGTCCACGATCCACGGCGCCTTCGTCCGCGGATACGACGTGACACTCGTGGCCGACGCCCACAGTACCGAAGACCAGACCGCCTGGGGCGCGCCGCCGCCAGAGCAAGTGATTGCACACACGAACCTCTACTGGCAGGACCAGCGGGCGCC
>NZ_JBFRFD010000654.1:0-1684 GCF_052114645.1 Arthrobacter sp. 2YAF22_2 | reverse complement strand
CAGCAGCAAGAACGCCGGCGTCGCCCTGCTGTGCGCCAGCCTCATCAACCGCGGCACCACCGTCCTGCGGCGGCTGGCACGGATTGAGGAGGTCAACCGGATCGTCGAGGTACTGACCAGCATCGGCGTCGAATGCACGTGGCTCAACGCGACCGACCTGCAGATCCGCCGCCCCGCGGTGCTGGACCTCGACTCGATGGATGTCGAAGCCGCGCGCCGCACCCGCAGCGTCATCATGCTCCTGGGCCCGTTGCTCGATGAGTCCAGCCAGTACCGGCTGCCCTACGCGGGTGGCTGCGACCTCGGCACCCGCACCGTGCAGCCGCACATGCAGGCGCTCCGGCAGTTCGGACTCAGTGTCGAGGCGAAGTCCGGTTTCTACAGCGTCCAGGCCCCGCCGTCGGACGGCCTCGACCGGACCTTTGTGCTGAGCGAGCGCGGCGACACCGTGACCGAGAACGCGATCATGGCCGCCGCCCACCGCTGCGGCAGCACGGTTATCCGCAATGCCAGCCCCAATTACATGGTCCAGGACCTCTGCTTCTACCTGCAGATGCTGGGCGTCCAGATCGACGGCGTGGGCACCACGACGCTGAAAATCGTCGGCCGCCCGTCCATCGACGCCGATGTCGAGTATTTTCCGTCCGAGGACCCGATCGAGGCAATGAGCCTGATCACCGCCGGGATTGTGACCAACTCGGAAGTCACGATCCGCCGGGTCCCGATTGAGTTCATGGAGATCGAACTGGCCACGCTCGAGCAGATGGGCCAGCAACTGGAGGTCTCCGCGGAATATGTCGCCCGCAACGGCCGCACCAGGCTGGTGGACGTCACCACCAAGCCCTCGGACCTGCGGGCCCCCGAGGACAAGATCCACCCGATGCCCTTCCCCGGCCTGAACATCGACAACCTGCCGTTCTTCGCCGTTATTGCCGCCAACGCGCACGGCCAGACGATGATTCACGACTGGGTGTATGAGAACCGGGCCATCTACCTGACCGAGCTGAATAAGCTCGGAGCCCAGGTCCAGCTCCTGGACCCGCACCGGATCTACGTCAACGGGCCCACCAAGTGGCGGGCGGCGGAAGTCGGCTGCCCGCCGGCCCTGCGCCCGGCCGCATGCCTGCTGCTGGCCATGCTGGCCGCGCGGGGCGTGTCCGAACTGCGCAACATCTACGTGATCGAGCGCGGCTACGAAGACCTGGCCGAGCGGCTCAACACCATCGGCGCGAAGATCGAGTATTTCCAAGACTGAATCGCCTGAGCCTCGGGTTGGGGTAGCGCGCCGGGACGGGTGCTGAGGACAATAGGTGCATGCGCACCTTTGGCGTCGAGGAGGAGCTCCTGATCGTGGACCCCGCCACCGGGGTTCCGTTGGCGCTGGCCGATGCGCTGTTGCGCGGGTTGAAGCCTGCGCCCGACGTCGAACCGTCCCCGACGTCCGGCGCGCCTGCGCCCGACGTCGAGCAGTCCGCCGCGGCGGAACCGGCTCACGAAGAGTCGAGCTTCAGTTTCGAGCTCAAGCTGGAGCAGATTGAGACCCAGACGGCGCCGTGCCTGGATTACGGCGGGCTGCTCCATCAGATCCGGCAGTCCCGCGCCTTCACGGACCAAGCCGCCCGCGTCCTCGGCGCCCGGGTGGCCGCCTTGGCCACGTCGCCCCGGGCATCCACCACCCACACGA
>NZ_JBFRFD010000653.1:0-1684 GCF_052114645.1 Arthrobacter sp. 2YAF22_2 | reverse complement strand
CGCCTCTGAAACATACGAGCATGATGCCCACGACGTCTGGTCCCTGATCCGGCCCGCCGAGAGCGCCGTGTTGCTATCCAATGCACAGAAAGCGTTTACAGTACCCGGAACGCCCGCCGGTGTTGGGGAACAGCAATGCTTCGTAAGCCGCGACGGCTCCGCATCAATCATCGAAATCATTGGTGAGGACGGCCCATGGTGGGCAACTACTCGTCCCATAGCGCAGAGCGACACCAATAGGCGTCTCACTTACCGGATCCAACCGACCCCATCCGGATGCACGCTCACGGTTGGAACCGTCATCGAAGTCGCAGCGAATGCTGAGTTTGCTGGCGCCCCCGACGAATGGTGGGAAGCCCAGATGAGACCGTATCTGCAAAGGGTGAAGGAAGCTCTGTCGGCCCGCGAGACGCACTAGCACGCAGTATCAAGCCACTGTGGGGCCGCCCGCAGCGGCTTGAGGAGAACGTCATCACGATCCTGATCGAACAGAAGGGTACAAAACGCTGTCCATCGGACCGTGACGGAACGAGCTGCTCCGGCTGCCAACGTGACCGGCCGGTCAAGGCAGAATGGGAGCATGACCCTCACAACCTTCGCGCTCGTCCGCCATGGCCAGACCGACTGGAATGCGCAGCGCCGGCTGCAGGGATCCAGCGACATTCCATTGAACGACGTGGGCCGCGGCCAGGCGAGCGACGCCGTGGCGGCCCTGGCCGGGTACGAGTGGGACGTGATGGTTTCCTCGCCGCTGAGCCGGGCCGCGGAAACGGCGGACCTGATCGCCGGAGGGCTTGGGCTCAGCGTGGCGCGCCGCGTGCCGGAGCTCACCGAACGCTCGTTCGGGCCGGCCGAGGGCATGCAGGCGGGACCCGAGCTGGAGGCTCTGCGCATCCCGGGCGGGTTTCGCGGTGCTGAGAGCGACGACGAGGCAGCCGCCCGCGGCCTGGCTGCCTTCGAGGCCCTGGCCGAGGAGTTCGGCGGCCGCCGCGTCCTGGTGGTCGCGCATGGCACCCTCATCCGCTTGAGCCTCGGTCTCGCACTCGACCGCACGCTGCCGAGCATCGACAATGCAGTGCTGAACCTGGCTCACCACCACCCCGTCGACGGCTGGGAGCTCGAATACCTCAACGGCGAACGACTGACCGCGGCCGCCGTCGGCTGAGCACCCGGCCGAGCCGTTCACGCGCACCAATCGCTAAGCCGGACCCCGTGTGACCGTCAGTGCTGCGGTCTAGGCTGGTCGCATGCCGCCGACTCCGTCTCCCACACCCGTCGAGGTCTTCCTGCACACCGGCGCCGCCGACTGGTGGCAGATTGTTGCCGCCCTGGGCCCGCTGGCGGTGCTCCTGAGCGCCATCGTCGCCGGCATCATCGGCTGGCGGACCCTGCGGCAGAAAGCGGTAGCGGACAACCGCGCCGAATGGTGGCGGCGGACGCAGTGGGCCCTGGACTCCGTCTACTCCGGGGACAAAAAGCGCGGCACCATCGGGCTGAAAGTCCTCAAAGTCCTCGGCGAAAGCCCGCTGGCGGGCAGCGGCGAGCTCGCAGTCCTCGAAGCCGCAGCGGAGAAGCCTCTCAACTCGGCAGCCCGCACGTCGGCGGCCCGGACGGCCCGCGCACCTGCCGAGGCGCAACCCGCGGCGGAAGCCCGCGCGCGGCCCACGCCGTCCGGCGCCGGGAT
>NZ_JBFRFD010000652.1:0-1691 GCF_052114645.1 Arthrobacter sp. 2YAF22_2 | reverse complement strand
GTCCTCCCACGGGAGGGCCGCCGTCGGCCGTTAAGTAAGGAAGTTGGGCGTGTTCGGCCCAAGTACGGGAGAATTGCCGCATGACCGAGGAGAACCGCATGACCGAGGACAACAGCGCCCAGTGGCACGACGAACCCACTGACTACGGCCAGATCGGCAAGTTGCCCCGGTACGTGGCTGCCAGCAACGACGAAAAGAGCGTCGCGAGTTCGCTCAGCATCACGGCCGCAGCCACCGAGCCCGAACTGCTGGACCTGCCCTGGCACACCGCACTGGAGGACTGGCCGGCGGAATACCTCGCCGCCCTCCCCCGCGGCATCTCCCGGCACATCGTGCGCTTCGCCCACCTGGGCGGCTCCGTGATCGCCATCAAGGAGACCTCGGAGCACATCGCCCGGCACGAATATCACATGCTTCGTAAACTCGCCCGGCTGGACGTCCCGTGCGTGGAACCGGTGGCCGTCATCACCGGGCGGACCACCCCGGACGGCCGCCCGCTGAACCCCGTACTGGTCACCCGGCACCTGAAGTTCTCCATGCCGTACCGCGCACTGTTTTCCCAGATGTTGCGCAAGGACACCCTGACCCGGCTGATCGACGCGCAGGCGTTGCTGCTGGTCCGCCTGCACCTGATCGGCTTCTACTGGGGCGACGTCTCGCTCTCCAACACACTGTTCCGCCGGGACGCCGGCGCCTTCGCCGCCTACCTCGTCGACGCCGAGACCGGCGAGTTGTACCCGGACCTGTCCACGGGGCAGCGGGAGTACGACCTGGAAATTGCCCGGGTCAACATCGCCGGCGAACTGATGGACCTGCTGGACGGCGGCCTGATCGAGGAAAAAGTGGACCCGGTCGCCACCAGCGAGCTCATCATGGAGAGCTACCGGCGGCTCTGGACCGAGCTGACAGAGAAGGAATCCTTCGAGATCGGGGAGCGCTGGCGCGTGTCTGCCCGCATCCGGCGGCTCAACGAACTGGGCTTCGACGTCGAGGAATACGCCATCAAGACCACGCAGAACGGTTCCACGATCCAGCTTCAGCCCAAGGTGGTGGACGCCGGGCACCACCAGCGTCGGCTGTTGCGACTGACCGGTCTGGACGTGCAGGAAAACCAGGCTCGGCGGCTGCTGAACGACATGGACACCTTCCGGGCGGACAACAATCCGGGCATGGACGAGGAATACAGCGCGCACCTGTGGGTGAACCAAATCTTCGAACCGATCGTCCGCTCGATTCCCCGTGACCTCTCCGGGAAGCTGGAACCGGCGGAGGCCGTGCACGAGATCCTGGAGCACCGCTGGTACATGTCCCAGAAGGAAAACCGCTACATTCCGCTGGCCGAGGCCGTCCAGTCCTACATCGATTCCGAGCTGCGGCACCGTCGCGACGAGGCCGCGATTATGCTCAACCCGGACACCGGGCTGCTCAAGATCCTGGAGGTGGAGACGGAGGAGTCCCGCTACGGCGACGACGACGAGCCGCTCGAGGAATACCCGGACTCCGACGACTAGGGTTGCAGCACGCCCGGGCTAAATCGCTTTTCCGGGGTTTAGGATCCCGGCCGGGTCGAAGAGCTCCTTGATCCGGCGTTGCAGTTCGCGCACCGGTTCCTTCTGCTCCAAGCCGAGCCAGCGCAGCTTGTACTGGCCCACGCCATGCTCGCCGGTGATGGTGCCGCCCATCGCGAGGGC
>NZ_JBFRFD010000651.1:0-1696 GCF_052114645.1 Arthrobacter sp. 2YAF22_2 | reverse complement strand
GCCTGTTGGGTGCGGACCTGGTGGGCTTCCAGCGCAGCAGCGACGCCGGCAACTTCATGCGCTCCGCCCGCCGCTTCCTGGGGGCCAGCGTCAAGCAGCAACAAGTCCATGTCAGGGGCGCCGACGGCGAAACCACCCACATCGCCCGGGCCCAGGCCTTCCCGATCTCCATCGACGTCAAGCAGATCAGTGAACTCGCGCGCAAGCCCGAGATCATCGAGAAAGCCAAGCAGATCCGCCGCGACCTTGGCAATCCCAAGACCATCCTGCTGGGCGTCGACCGGCTGGACTACACCAAGGGCATCCGGCACCGGCTCAAGGCCTWYGAGGAACTCCTGCAGGACGGCAAAGTCACGGTGGAGGACGCCTCGCTGATCCAGGTGGCCAGCCCCAGCCGCGAGCGCGTCGAGCAGTACCGCCTGCTGCGCGAAGAGGTCGAGGGAACGGTCGGCCACATCAACGGCACCTACGACACCATGCAGAACACCGCCGTCCGCTACCTGCACCACAGCTACCCGATCGAGGAAATGGTCGCGCTGTACCTGGCGGCCGACGTCATGCTCGTCACCGCCCTGCGCGACGGCATGAACCTCGTGGCCAAGGAATACGTCACCGCCAGGACGAACAACGACGGCGCCCTGGTGCTCAGCGAATTCGCCGGAGCCGCGGACCAGCTCAAACAGGCGCTCCTGATGAACCCGCACGACATTGACGGCCTCAAAGACACGATCATGCGGGCGGTCAACATGCAGCCCGCCGAGGCCGCCCGCCGGATGCGCGCGATGCGCAAGCAGATCTTGGACCACGACGTCGACCTCTGGTCGGCCGATTTCCTCCGCGCGCTGCAGGAAAAAGTTGTCCGCGATGACTCCTGAACCCACCCCCGCCGGGAACCGGCTTTCGCTGTCCCCGGAGCTGCTGGCGGCCGTGCACCGCGTCGCCGGCACGGAGCAGCTGCTGGTCGCGATGGATTTTGACGGTACCATGTCCCCCCTGGTGGACCATGCGGCGGACGCCCGGGCGCTTCCCCGCTCCGCCGCGGCCTTCGCCGCCCTCGCGGAGTTGCCGCGGACGACGACGGCGCTCATCTCAGGCCGGGCGCTGGACAGCCTCCGGGCGGTCGCCTCGCCGCCGGAGCAGACTCTGCTGATCGGCAGCCACGGCGCGGAAGTCTGGATGGGGCCCGGCTCCGCCAAACTCGCCCTCGACGACGCCCAGCGGGAGGTGCTGACGCAGGTGCGGCAACAGCTGGCCGAGATCGTGGAACAGGCACCCGGCACGCTGCTCGAAGACAAGCCTGCCGGCGTCGTGCTGCACACCCGGCTGGCCGCGGACGACGTGGCCGAGGACGCCGTGGCCGCCGCGAAGGCCGCCCTGCAGGACCGCGCGGGCGTCTTCGTCAAAACAGGGAACCGCGTTTTGGAAACCTCAGTGGTCCACGCTTCCAAGGGCGAAGGTATCGCCTTCCTGCGGCAGGCCGCCGACGCCACCGCCGTCGTTTTCGCCGGCGACGACACCACCGATGAGGATGCCCTGGGCAGCCTGGTCCCCGGGGACCTGGGCGTCAAGGTGGGCTTGGACTTCACCCAGGCCGAGTTCCGGGTGGAGGGCGGCATTCGACTTCGGTACGGTCAAGGCACGCCTGCGTGCCAGCAAGGCCGAGGCCGAGGGCGTAGCCGCGCAGTACGAGCAGGCG
>NZ_JBFRFD010000650.1:0-1698 GCF_052114645.1 Arthrobacter sp. 2YAF22_2 | reverse complement strand
CCGCGATCCCGATGGCACCGCCCCGGCGAGCCATGCCGCGGCGCTGTGACGGCCGAGTTCGCCGTCGCTCTGCCGGCGGTCCTGCTGGTGCTGGGCTTGTTGCTGGCCGGTTCCGCCGCCGGGCTGACGCAACTCCGGCTCGAGGAGGCTGCCCGGGCCGGTGCCCGGGCGCTCGCCCGCGGCGAGGATGCCGTTGCGGTTAGCGGAATCGTCCGGCAATTCGCCGGGGATTCGGCGCGGGCAACCGTGGCTGCCGACGGCGGATGGATCAGCGTCACGGTCTCAGGCACGGTCAGCGGGGCCGCGGGTTCGCTGGTCCCGTGGACCCTCACCGCCAGGGCCTGGGCGCGAAGTGAATCCTCGGACGCGCCGGCGGCGTCTGCCCCGCGGACGGCGGCGCCCCTGGCCCTCCGCCGTGAGGCATGATGCGGGCGCCGGTGCAGAACCCGGAACTGGGTGCGGGCACTGTTCTCGCCCTTGGCCTGGTACTGGTGCTGCTGTTGGCGATGACCACAGTGGTGGCGCTGGGACAGGCCGCCGTGATGGCGTCGAAGTCGGCGACCGCCGCGGACCTAGCGGCCCTCGCAGCGGCGGATGCCGCCAGGGGTCTCACCGTCGGCGAGGCCTGTGCTGTCGCCGTGGACGTCGCGGCACGGCACGACGCGCTGTTGGTGGACTGTGTGGTCGAGTCCGGCGATACCGTTCAGGTCCGCACGGAACTCCGGTTCCGCACGGCCTTCGGTGCGGCCTTTGGCCGCGCCCGGGCGGGCCCTCCGCCCGCCTTGGACGTGGGACCCCCGCCGGGGCTGCCTACCCCGAGCCGCTGACCGCGAAGGCAGGCCAAGGTAGGCAGCCCCCCGCCGCCCGGTTGCAGCCGAGCGGTTCCCTGGCCAGCTATACAGCTACGCCGGGCGGCCGGCGACCTGTCCGGCGAGTGGGTCGGCGGCCGCCGTTCCCGGTTCGGCCGCGGGGCCGCCCATGAGGTCGGTGGCGTCGGTCAGCAGCATCTCGATCAGCGCGACCGCGGCGTCCTTGTCCAGGGGGTTGTTCTTGTTGCCGCATTTGGGGGACTGCACGCAGGACGGGCAGCCGGACTCGCATTCGCAGGCCTTGATGGCATCGCGCGTCGCGGACAGCCACACCCGGGCCTTGTCGTAGCCGCGCTCGGCAAAACCAGCCCCGCCGGGGTGGCCGTCGTACACGAAGATCGTCGGCACCCCGGTGTCCGCGTGGATGGCGGTGGACACCCCGCCAATGTCCCAGCGGTCGCTGGACGCCACCAGCGGCAGCAACCCGATCGAGGCGTGCTCGGCCGCGTGCAACGCTCCGGGGAACTGCGCCTCGATCAGCCCGGCACCCGTCAGGGAGCGGTTGTCCATCACAAACCAGACCGCCTTCGTGAACAGATCCCGGGCGCCGAGTTCCAGCGGTTCCTCGCCGAGGATCTCGTTCGAAATCAGCGCCTTGCGCTGGAAGGAGACCACTTGGGTCGTCACTTTCACGTCGCCGAAGTGCACCGCGACGTCTCCCCACTGCGTGGTGCGCAGCGTCTCCAGGACCTCGATCTGGGTCACGTCGCGTGCCGTGGTGTAGTAGTCGGGGTTGGCCCGCCGCACCACGACGCAGTGCTCGCCCTCGTTCAGCTCCTCGACGACGTAACTCTCGCCCTGGTGGACGTAGACGGCGCCGGTGTGTGCC
>NZ_JBFRFD010000649.1:0-1701 GCF_052114645.1 Arthrobacter sp. 2YAF22_2 | reverse complement strand
GTGCTCACGCGTACCGTGGTCCGGCGCGGCCGGGCCGGTGGCGGCCGTGTCCTGGCGCTTGCCCAGGCGCGAGCCGTCCAGGCCGAGGCCGCGCAGGGTGAGCAGGCAGATGATGACCACCGCGGAGACCACAGCCGAGTCGGCGATGTTGAAGATCGCGAAATTGGGCAGCTGGATGAAGTCCACCACATGGCCCATCGCGAACGAGGGCTCGCGGAAGAGCCGGTCGGTCAGGTTCCCGAGCGCGCCGCCTAGTAGCAGCCCGAGGGCCAGCGCCCACCAGGCGGAGCCGAGCCGGCGCAGCTGCAGCAGGATCGCAACCGACACGGCGGCCATGATGATGGTGAACACCCAGGTGACGTTTTCGCCGATCGAGAACGCGGCGCCGGAGTTGCGGATGTAATACCAGTGCAGCAGCGGCGGCAGTACGGGGATCCGCTCGCCTTCAGTCATGGTGGCCGTGACCCACAGCTTGGTGAGCTGGTCGAACACGTAGGCGAACACCGCGAACCCGGCGAACAGGGACAGCAGCAGGGCGCGCCGCGGCTTGCGCACGGCGCCGTCAGCGGCCGGCAAAGGCTGGGCGGAGTCTGCGGGCTGGGCTGAGTCTGGGGTTGGTGCGTCAGTCATAGTGCTTTCGTTCCGGAGCAGGTTAAGGCAAAAGCCGGTGGCCGAGGGAGTCCTCAGCCACCGGCTTTCAGAATACTTGCTAAACGTCCTAGCTGTTGGCTTCGACCTCGGGGGCCGCCACCGAACCACGGGCGTCCAGGTCACGCAGCTGGCCTTCAATGTAGGCCTTCAGGCGGGAACGGTAGTCACGCTCGAAGCCCCGCAACTGCTCGACCTTGCGCTCCAGCACGGAACGCTGCTGCTCGAGGGCGCCGAGGATCTTGCGGGACTTTTCCTGCGCATCGTTGACGAGGCTGCTGGCTTCAATCTGCGCCTCAGCGATGATCTTGTCGCGCTGCTGCTCGCCGTCGGAGACGTGCTTGTCGTGCATCTGCTGCGCCATGGCCAGCAGTCCTGCTGCGGACTCGGCGGACGGCGTGGAAGCGACACGGGCGGCCGGGGCGGCAACGGGTGCCGGCGCCTGCTCGGCTTCCTTCTTCTTGGCGGCTTCGGCGGCCTTGGCCTCGGTTTCTGCCTTGGCGCGGTCGTCCTTTTCGGCCTTGACGGGTGCAGGCACCTTTTCCACGACGGGAGCGCCAGCAGCGGAGCTGGCAGCCGTACCGGAACCGGACTCGGCGAGCTTCTTGCGCAGCTCGTCGTTCTCCTGGTTCAGGCGCCGCAGTTCGACGACGATCTCATCCAGGAAGTCATCAACCTCGTCCTGGTCGTAGCCTTCACGGAACTTGGTCGGCTGAAAGCGCTTGTTGACAACGTCTTCTGGCGTCAAAGCCATCTGGTCACCTCGTTGGTCTAGTTAGTCAGGGGCCTTCCGGCCGTCAAAACTACGGTACCTAAATATGGTCTGGTTCCTCTAATTCAACACCGCAGTGTCAAACCGGAGTTTCAATCTTTTCGGCGTCGGACCAGGTCCGCCGCCGCGGCTACGCGGCGATGGGCTGCGCGAAGGTAAAGTACCTGGCGATGCCCATGGCCACCGAAACGGCCAGGAAGAGCGCCAGGAACGCCAAGTCAAGCGAGATTCCGCCGAGCCGCAGCGGCGGCAGGATCCGGCCGAGCAGCTTGAGCGGCTTG
>NZ_JBFRFD010000648.1:0-1706 GCF_052114645.1 Arthrobacter sp. 2YAF22_2 | reverse complement strand
CTTCTGCACCAGCACGGACGACACAGCCGGCTGGCCGTCGACCGTCGTGTCCACCGAGGTGCCGGAGAGCATTAGTGGCGCCTGGAAGCCCTTGACGTTCCGCAGGGCTGTCATAAAGCTGTCCCGCGTCGGCGCATTCATGCTCTTGAACGCCTGCTCCAGCGTCGCGCCCACCATGTAGCTCCACATGCAGTGCGGGAACGCCGGCATGTCCGGGTATTTGCCGTACTGCTTGAGGTCGGCGAGGAACTTCACGACGTCGGGATCCTTGGCGAACTCCGGGCTCTGCGGCGCCTTGGCGAAGGACACGGAGTACACGCCGGGGTAGGCGGCGGCACCGCCGGGCGCGAGGATCGCGGTGGGGCTGGAGGTGTTGGACGGCAGGAACCAGCTGGGCTTCCAGCCGATCTGTTGGGCTTTCTGCAGGGAGGCGATGGTGAGCGGGGTGATCGACATGGCGTTGAAGAAGACGTCGGCTCCCGACGACGCCAGCTGGGTGAGCTGCGCATCCACCGAGGTGTCCGTGGCCTCGTAGGTCTGTTCCCCGACGACGGAGATGTTCGACGCGCCCTTGATGGCGTCCTTGAAGCCCTGGACGTAGCCCTTGCCGTAGTCATCGTTCTGCGACAGGATGGCGACCTTGTGCTGGTCCTTGGATCCGGCGAGCAGCTTGCCGAAAGCGGCTCCCTCGTTCTGGTAGACGGGCACGAACCCGAGCTGCCACGGGCTCTGCTTGCGGTCACTGAACAAGGGGTCGCCGGTCATCACGAGCACCTGGGGGACCTTCTGGCTGATGGCGGCCTCCCGGAAGGCCCGGTTGGTGGGCGTGCCGAGGCCGGCCGTGGCGGCGAAGACATTGTCGGACACCATCTGCTGGAAGTTCGCCAGCGATTTCTGCGGGTCGTAGCCGTCGTCGTACGTCTTGATGTTCACGGTGCGCGTCTTGCCGTCGCCGAATTTCACCCCGCCTGCCGCGTTGACCGCGCCGAAGTAGGCTGAAACGCCCGCGACGGTGCACGTTCCGGGCCCGGCGGTGGCGCCGCTGAGCGGGGTGGTGATGCCGAGCGTGATCGACGAGTCCGTAATGCCGGGGGACGCGGCGCCCGATCCCCCGCCCTGGCCGGCGCCGTCCCGGACGCAGCCGGAGAGAGAGAGCGCCAGGATGGATGCCATCGCGACGATACCGAGGACCCCGTCTGGCTTTTTCCGAATCTTCATCATCGATCTTGCCTCTCTGTTTTTTTGAGTCCCTCCGGCGCGGCTTCCGTAATCGGAGGAGCTGCGGGAGGGGGCTGCGGGGGATTCCCGGGTGTGGAGCGTGCGGTGCGCCCGCGGGTGAGCCGGCGGACCACCCGCGGAAGGCTGACCAGGCCTTCGGGCAACAGGAACAGCACCAGGAGGAGGATGGCGCCCTGGCTGGCGGTGGTAAAGCTGGGGTCGAYGGCGTTGGTGAGCTGCGGAACCAGGACGTAGTAGGCGCCGCCGATCAGTGATCCCGCGATGCTCCCCGCGCCGCCAATGACCATGGCTGCGAGGAGAGTAATGGAATGGCCGAAGCTGAGCGTCTCCGGCGAGGTGTACTGCACAGCCGCGAGATACAGGAAGCCGCTGGCACCGCCGAAGATCGAGGCAACCGTAAAGGCCAGCACTTTGGTGCGGTACGGCGAGACGCCCATGGAGGCAGCGACAGCCTCGTTCTCCCGCAC
>NZ_JBFRFD010000647.1:0-1707 GCF_052114645.1 Arthrobacter sp. 2YAF22_2 | reverse complement strand
CTGCACGGGGACAAGGCCGTGTGGAAGCTATTGGAGCAGCGGTCGGACGACGTCGTCGAGGTGCCCACGCCCGGTCCGGTCCCCCTCGACGTCGACACCGAGGATGACTACCGGCGGGTGCTCGCCGCCTTGCAGGAGGCCGGGTGAACACGGCCGCCCGGACGGGAGCCGAAGAAGAGGTGCAACGGCGGATCCCCGACGTGGCCGCCCTGATGACCGAGTTGGACAAGCACGACTACCTGGCCGATGCCGGGCTCGCCACCGCACTCTTCCTCGCGGTGCGGCTGCCGCAACCCATCCTGTTGGAGGGTGAGGCCGGGGTGGGCAAGACGGAAGCAGCAAAGACCCTGGCCCGGCTGCTGGACACCCCGCTGTACCGGCTGCAGTGCTACGAGGGGATCGACGCCGGCGAAGCCCTCTACGAGTGGAACCACCAACGCCAGCTGCTGGGCATCCGGCTGGCCGAGGCCCGGGACGCGCAGGTCAGCGAAGCCGAACTGTTCGGCCCCCAGTACCTGCTGCGCCGGCCGCTGCTGCAGGCCATCGAGCACCCGGGGCCGCGTCCGGCCGTGCTGCTGCTGGACGAGATCGACCGGGCCGATGCGGAGTTCGAGGCATTCACCTTTGAGCTGCTCGCAGAAGCCTCGGTCACCATCCCCGAACTCGGCACCATCCGCGCCACCCATCCGCCCATCGTCGTGCTGACCTCCAACCGCACCCGGGACCTCCACGACGCACTGACCCGCCGCTGCCTCTACCACTGGATCGACTATCCCGGGCCTGCCCGGATCGCCGAGATCGTGCAGCGCCGGGTGCCGGCCAGCAGCGGCCCGCTGGCGTTGCAGGCCGCCGCGGTCATCACTCGGCTGCGGACCCTGGACCTGGCCAAGCCGCCCGGGATTTCCGAGGCGATCGACTGGGTCTCGGCGCTCGCAGTGCTCGGCATCGAACAGATCGACGCCGCGACGGCCGAACAGACCTGGGGGTCGATCGTGAAAAACCGCGACGACCTGGAACTGGTGGGCTCCCGGGGGGCGGCCTGGCTGGTGGGCGGCACCAATGACTGAACCGACACTGCAGCCGCAGTCCTCGCGGCCGTTCGTCGAGGCCGCCTCGCTCGCCGCGGCCTTCATCACAGCGCTGCGCGGCGCCGGTGTCTCGTGCTCCCCCGACCGGGCGGCCCGGCTGGCGGTGGCACTCCGGCTGGTCCCGCCGATGGACCTGGAACGGCTTTACTGGACCTTGCGGGTGGTCCTGGTCTCCAGCCGTGAGCAGCTGCCGGCATTCGACGCCGTGTTCGGCGCCGTCTTCCGGGGCGGCTTCGATCAGGCCGCCGCGCTGGACCGCCAGTTCGGCGAACCTGTGGCTGTCCCGGCAGCCCCGCCGCCCGCGGATGCGGCGCGCACCCGCCCCGCGGCTGACACCGGGCGCGCGACCGCGCCGGGCCGCACCGCCGAACGGCAGCATCCTGCCGTGGCAGCGGGACGGGAAAACGCTGGGGACCGGCCCGCCCCGGAGCGTGAGGCCCTGCTGGCGATGGCTTCCGCGGAGGAGCACCTCCACGGGATGAATTTTGCCGCGCTCACCGAGGCGGAAGCCGCCGAGATCCGCCGGCTGGCCGCCCGGATCCTGTTGGCAACACCCGTTCGACTGAGCCGGCGCACGCGCAAGTCGCCCCACAGCAGCGCGCGGCTGGACGTCCGGGCC
>NZ_JBFRFD010000646.1:0-1715 GCF_052114645.1 Arthrobacter sp. 2YAF22_2 | reverse complement strand
GCCGGGCACATCATCCACCAGTACCTCGGCGCCGGCGTGGACACGACCATCGCCGCCATCGGGAACATCGTTGCGCTGTTTGGCCGCCACCCCGAGCAGTTCAAGCTGGTCCGGGAAAAACCGGAACTCGTTCCCGCGGCCTTCGCTGAGGTGCTGCGCTACTGGGCTCCGGTCCACATTTGGGGCCGCAAGGCAACCCGCGACGTGGAAATCGAGGGGGTCGTCATTCCGGCCGGGGCGCAGGTGGGCATCCTCTTTGGCGCCGGCAACCGCGACCCGCGCCACTACGAAAATCCGGACAGCTTTGACGTGCTCCGCAACCCGGTGGATCACCTCTCCTTCGGCTACGGTCCGCATGGCTGCGCCGGCCAGGGCCTCGCGAAGCTTGAAGCGCATGCGATCATCGAGGCCCTGGCACGGAGGGTGGAATCCCTGACCCTTGGGGACGAGGTGCGGGAGCCGAGCAATATCACCCGGAGCATCGAACGGCTTGAGGTCGTAAAGGTATCGGCCGCGTGAGGATCGAACTGGACCGCCCGCGCTGCGAGGGACACGGACTCTGCGAGGAAGCCGCGCCCCGGCTCATGCACCTTGACGACGACGGCGAACTTGTGATCGATGTCTCGGAGGTCGACGGCGCCGACCGGGACGCCGCGGAAGCAGCGGTCAGGGTCTGCCCGGTCGCCGCCCTGCGGCTGGCCGCGTAAGGACGACCCGCCGGCGTGTCAGCTGGCCGGGGCCGGCCCGAAGGGTTCCGGGACCGGTGCCGGCCAGCGCACCATTCGTCCTTTGAACAGATTCCGCACCCCACCGTTAGGATTGACCCATGTCGTCACTGCGAGAAGCCCAGAAGCAGCTGACCCGCGACATGATCGTCGAACGGGCGCTCGCGCTGTTCACCGAAAAGGGGTACGCCGCGACGACGATCGACGAGATCGCCGCGGCCGCCGGCACCACCAGGGTCACCTTCTACGCGTACTACCCGTCACGCAGTGACCTGATGAGGGACTTCATGGCTCGCGTCAACGCAGTGCTGGAGCGCGCGGACGGCCCCGACCGAACCTCGACCGCCGCCGAACTCGTCGACGTCGTGCGGGACGGCAAGCTGCCGGGCATCCTCGCCTGGCTCGAGTCGCGTGCCGCGCTTTGGCCGGTCTTCCGGCCCTACCTCGACGCCCTTGATGAAGCCGCCGCCGTCGATCGCGAGGTGCGGACCTTGGTCGAGGGCTGGCACGAGGAGGTCATCTCCGATATCGTCCGCGGCCTGCAGCAGGCCGGCCGTTTCGCCGAGGAGACACACCACATCCGCGGAACCCTCGCCTTCACCCAGCTCGACTACGTCGCGACGCTGTGGACACGCCGCAAGTTCGAGCCCAACCGCGACCATGCGCTCGAGGTGCTCGCCGACAGCTGGTACCACCTGCTCTGCGACGAAGGCTAACCAGGTTCGGAACTCCCGAGCCTCTCTCGACCCGGCCGGAACAAGATGTTTTCCTCGGACACGAATGTCAGCGGGCCGGACAGGAAATCCGTCCGCCGGCCCGCTGACATCCAGTCGACCTCAGCCAGCTAGAGGCAGCGTGCGTGCCTCACCAGCGGTGGTCAAACCGGTGGTCGAACCGGTGGTCGCGGTTGTCGCAGCGGTCCCACCAGTTCCAGTGGCTGCTGTCCCACCTGTCGCCGCGGTCACACCTTCTGTTGTCGTTATTGTGGTC
>NZ_JBFRFD010000645.1:0-1716 GCF_052114645.1 Arthrobacter sp. 2YAF22_2 | reverse complement strand
CCGTGCGGATGACACGGGTGGCCACGCCCTGCCTCTCCATCAGCCGGCGGCTGATCTCGATCAGGCCCTGCGTGTTGGAGGTCTCCGGCGACTTCTTCAGGGTGCCATTGAAGAAGACGGCCTTGAGGTCGCTGAACTTGCCGGTGTTCGGGGTGCCGTTTGCTGTGTCGCTCACTGGGTGCTCCCTGCGTTCGCTGCGGACATCGGAATTTCAGCGAGACCGGCTGGCGGCCGGACCGGCGGTTCAGCCGACCTTGCTGAGAATCGCCGAGGCGTGGGCCTCAAGGCCGCCGCCCGGCGTCGAACCCTTACCGGTGGCCACATCCCAGCGCCAGAGCAGGTTGCCGTCCACCAGGCCGAAGATCCGCGTGGCCGCGGTGTATTCCTTGGAATGGCTGCCGCGCATGACCATGTCGGTGCTGAGCTGGATTTGCGGGCCCTTGATCTGGCCGTAGTACAGCTCGGAGATGCCGCCCGGATGCGCGATGGAAACGGAAATGTCGAAGCCGCCGTCGCCGTTGCGTAGCTCCTCGACTTCGTCCGCGCTCTTGAGCACAGGGACAATGTCGGCCGGGATGAGCCCGGGGCCGCCGTCTTCCTCGCGCTGTTTGCGTTCCAGGGCCCAAAAGCCGGTTTCTACGGTGAGCGGACGAAGCCTGGTTCCGTCGTCGTCCGTCAGCCACGACTCGGCCCGGTATTGCAGGTAGGGCAGCCCGTTGTGGGTGAAGGAGACGTGCTGGAGAAAGTGCTCGGAATCCTCTTCCCCGGCGCCCAACCGTCCCCGGCCTTCCCACTCACCGATGAGCCAGGACAGCGGAACGATTTCCGGGGTCAGATCGCTAGGAATTTCAATCGGCACAGCGGCTACCTCTGGAAGCTACGGGTTGGACGGGTGTTCGCCCGGTCGGCCTACCGCTGGCCTTTGAAGAGCCGGTACACCACGAAGCCGGCGAACCAGGCCATGGAAAGGCCAGCGACGGCAAGCAGGACGAGGAAGAAAATTTCAAATGCAAGTACGGACATGATGCCATCCTAACGCGTTAGTGAATGAGTAGTTTGTCTATGAAGTAGGCCAGCGAACCGACCGCAGAGACCGGCGCCAGACCCATGCCCAGCATGGCGGGCAGGTTCAAGGTTTCGCCCCGGATGATCACGAGCCGCCGGAAGCTGACCAGTACGGCACCGACGACGATTCCGACGAGCGCAGCGGGCAGCACGGCGATGTCCGAGAGCACGAGGCCGGCCAGCGGACCGGCGAGCCCTGCCCCGACGATCCCCAGCGGCGCGACGATCCGGTCCGGCCAGCGGATCAGGCCCGCCATCAGGGCGATCGCGGCGCTGATGGCCGCGATAAGCAGCATTTCCCGGACCCCGTTGAAGCGCGAGCAGGCGATCCAACCGGCGCCAAGACAGGACAGCAGGACGCCGGCGCAGGATCCCAGGGTCGATTCGAGGCGCTGGGCCTGGCCGGTGCCGCGGATCAGCTGCATGACGAAGATGGCCATCACGCCCGCCGCCACGAACGCGGGCGTCCAGTTCAGGAACCCCGGGGCGGGCAGGTAGGTGGCCGCCACGGCCGAGCCGATGCCGGGCAGCCCGATCAGGGCGGCGAGGGTCTTCTTCGCGGGGATGCCCAGGAAGTGCGGCCAGCCAACGCCGACGCAGGCCGCCATGATCACGGCGACAGCCAGCAGGACCTCCGGAGCGGAATAGGTC
>NZ_JBFRFD010000644.1:0-1727 GCF_052114645.1 Arthrobacter sp. 2YAF22_2 | reverse complement strand
GCCCATGCCTGTAAACGGAACGTTTACGACCGGACCGAGGGATGCCGCAACGCCGAACGCCGGATCCCCTGCAGCGCAGCAACTCCGCAGGGCCGTCGTGGTGGGCGGGAACCGCATCCCGTTCGCCCGGACCGGCGGCGCCTACACCAAGTCGTCCAACCAGGACATGCTCACCGCAGCGTTGGACGGGCTGATCGCCCGCTTCGGCCTGCAGGACGAGCGGATCGGCGAAGTCGCCGCCGGCGCTGTGCTTAAGCACTCCCGTGACTTCAACTTGACCCGCGAAGCGGTCCTCGGCTCGGCCCTGTCCGCCGAGACGCCCGCCTACGACCTGCAGCAGGCGTGCGCCACCGGCCTTGAAACCGTGCTCGGTCTGGCTAACAAGATCAAGCTCGGCCAGATCGACTCCGCCATCGCCGGCGGCGTCGACTCCGCCTCCGACGCCCCGATCGCGGTCAGCGAAGGCCTGCGCGAAATCCTGCTGGACCTGAACCGTGCCAAGACCCTGCCGCAGCGGCTCCAGGTGCTGAGCCGGCTCCGGCCCAAGGACCTCGCCCCGGACGCCCCCAACACCGGGGAGCCGCGAACCGGGCTGTCCATGGGCGAACACCAGGCCCTCACCACCGCGCAGTGGAAGGTCACCCGCGAGGCCCAGGACGAGCTGGCCTACAACAGCCACCGCAACCTCGCCGCCGCGTACGACGCGGGCTTCTTCGACGATCTGCTTACCCCGTACCGCGGGCTTAGCAAGGACTCCAACCTCCGTCCCGACACCACCCTTGAGAAGCTCGCCGGCCTCAAGCCCGTCTTCGGCAAGAACCTCGGTGCCGAGGCAACCATGACGGCCGGCAACTCCACCCCCCTCACGGACGGCGCCTCCACCGTGCTGCTCGCCTCCGATGACTGGGCTGACGCGCATGACCTGCCTAAGCTGGCCACCGTGCTCGACGGCGAGGCGGCCGCCGTCGACTTTGTCCACGGCAAGGACGGCCTGCTGATGGCGCCCGCGTTCGCCGTTCCGCGCCTGCTGGCCCGCAACGGCCTCAGCTTCGCGGACATCGATTTCTTCGAGATCCACGAGGCGTTCGCCGGCACCGTGCTGAGCACCCTGGCCGCGTGGGACGACGAAGAGTTCTGCCGCACCCGCCTGGGCCTGGACGACGCTCTCGGCAGCGTGGACCGCGCCAAGCTCAACGTCAACGGCTCCTCCCTCGCCGCGGGGCACCCCTTCGCCGCGACCGGCGGCCGGATCGTCGCCACACTGGCGAAGATGCTGCACGCCAAGGGACAGGTGGACGGCCGCCCGGCCCGCGGGCTCATCTCCATCTGCGCCGCCGGCGGCCAGGGCGTTGTCGCCATTCTCGAAGCACACTAGGGGGACCGGATGACCGACAAATACACCCAGTTCGTGAGCCGTGGCTTCGGCAAGGACATCGCCAAGCGGCTCGGCCTGCCGCAACCGGTGGTGCTCCGGCGGCACCAGCCCGGACAGCCGCTGGTCCGCGGCCCGGTCCTGGTCCAAGGCTCCGGCAACGGCGCCGATGACCTCGCCGCAGCGCTGCTGTCCTGGGACCTGGACGTCCGCCGCCACGCCGTGCCGCGCGAAAAGCTCGGTGCCATCATCCTGGTCCTCGACGAGGCAGCCCGACCCGAAGACCTGGAAAAGCCCGTGCTGGCCGCCGCCGCGTCGCTCCGTGACCTCGCGGCCAATGCCCGCGTGGTGACGG
>NZ_JBFRFD010000643.1:0-1740 GCF_052114645.1 Arthrobacter sp. 2YAF22_2 | reverse complement strand
GCCTTCCCACGTGCTGCTCGCCATGGGCCTGGACGAGAACACCGCACGCGGCGCCCAGCGCTTCACCCTGGGTCACGCGTCCACGGACGCCGACGTCGACGCCCTGCTGGCCGCCCTGCCCGCTGCCTACGCCCGCGCCCGCCAGGCCGGCATGGCCGGGCACGTCTCGACCATCGAGACCGCGGGGACTGCCGCCCGTCGCCCCGTCGACAGCTAGCCTGCCGAACTTCCGTGCCGCGGACAGCTAACCTTCCGGAAGCAACTGCCCGAGCGGGATGCCCGGGTCCGCGAGGGACTCCGCGGACACCGCGGCGCGTGCGGCAATGAGGGCCTTGATGGTCTTCTGCGGCTTGTCCGCTCGGGGCCAATTGACGTTCATGCCGGCCACCACCTCGCCCCCGCGTTGCCAGAAGGCTAGGAATTCCTTGTCCTCGAGTGAGCCCCGGACCACGGGCGCCCCGTCGACGAGCGTGGGGTATCCCGAATACTCCATACTGACGTCGTACTGGTCGGTGTAGAAGTAGGGAATGGTGTCCAGCACCGCTTCCTCGCCGAGCATTGCCCGGGCCGCGACCTTCCCGCCGGTGAGCGCGTTGGACCAGTGCTCGCTGCGGTGGTGGGCGCCGGTGAAGGGGTGCAGGGCGTTGGCGACGTCTCCCGCGGCGAAGATGCCGGGAGCGGAAGTCCGCAGCGAGGCGTCCGTGAGGATTCCGTTCTTCAGCTCGACGCCGGCGGCCGCGGCGAGCGTGGTTTCGGGAACGACGCCGACGG
This sequence comes from Arthrobacter sp. 2YAF22_2, assembly GCF_052114645.1. Taxonomy (NCBI): domain Bacteria; kingdom Bacillati; phylum Actinomycetota; class Actinomycetes; order Micrococcales; family Micrococcaceae; genus Arthrobacter; species Arthrobacter sp. 2YAF22_2. The sequence continues at coordinate 969 of NZ_JBFRFD010000643.1, read as the reverse complement.
CGATGACCACCAGGTCGGCGGCCAGGACTTCGCCGGCGTCGGTGCGGACGCCGGTCACGCGGCCGGTGTCGCCGGTGATCTCGGCCGCCGACGCCGGGAGCCGGAACCGTACACCGCGGGACTCGTGCAGCGATCGGAAGAAGGCGCCCAGTTCGGGACCGATCGCCGCCGCCAGCGGCACCTGCTCCAGGCCCAGCAGGGTGACGGTGTTGCCGTAGGAGCACGCGGCGGCCGCGAGTTCCATTCCGATCCAGCCGGATCCGACCATCACCACGTTCAGGCCGCCGCCGGCCAGGGCCTCCCGGAGCGCCCGGCTGTCGTCGAGGGTCCGGAACGTCATGACGCCGTCCAAGCTGCTGCCGGGCAGCGGAATCGACCGCGGTCGGGCACCGGTGGCCAGCAGCAGCGAGGTGTATCCGAGGCGGCCGCCGGCGCCGAGGTCCACGGTCCGGGTCGTCGCGTCCACGCCGGTGGCCGGCACGSCCAGGCGGAGGTCGACGTCGTGCTCCGCGTACCAACCGTCCGGGACCACCGGCAGCGACTCCTCGCCCTCCTTGCCCAGCAGGTACTCCTTGGACAGCGGCGGCCGCAGATAGGGGGCATGCGCCTCCTCCGCGATCACGGTGACCGGGCCGTCGAACCCCTCGGCCCGCAGCGTCTTGGCGGCGGTGGCACCGGCCAGTCCGCCGCCCACAATCACAATGCCTTCACGATTCATCTCTGCGCCGCCCGCCTGTGCGTGTGCCGTATTTTCTAAAACCGTTAGGCCTGACGTTAGAATCCCGGGGCGGTGCCGTCAAGGCTTTTGGGGGAGGAATCGGCGTGGCGATAGAATGGGGCGGCAGGCGTTGTGTTAGTCCCACTGCTTTTGGTTCCACCTGGACCTACCGGTTGGGCCCAYCGCCGGCACTACCCCCAACACCTACAGAAAGCCAGGTGGAACCAAAAGCAGTGGGACTAACACAACGC
>NZ_JBFRFD010000642.1:0-1749 GCF_052114645.1 Arthrobacter sp. 2YAF22_2 | reverse complement strand
GCCCCTGCGGCAGGCCGGCGATGCTGTTCTGCGGGCCGCCACGCAAGCCACCAGATGAGGCCGCCTACGGCGAGGGAACTGATGCCGCCCAGAAGCAGGGTCCGGGCATTGCCACCCGCGAGCGGCGACACCGCGATGGACAGGGCAGCGTTGACGATGACGCCGATGCCGCTGGCCGCCGCTGCCAGGGCCACGCCGGACGTCACCAGCATCCCCGCCTGCCGGGTCCGCTGCGCGCGGACCACCGCCGCGGCCCGGTAATACCGCCACACCAGCGCGCCGACGGCGGCCGCGGCGACGGCAACGCCAAGCGGCTCGAGCAGTGCCGGCAGCGAATCCTGCCGGTCAAACACCAGTCGCAGCAGCACAAAGAGGGCGGTGCCGGCGCCGCCCAGGGCGAGCAATCCGGGAGCCAGCACTCCGACAACGATCAGCCCGACGTCCGCGAACCCGTCCCGCAGCCGGCGCGCACCGCCCCGCACCCAGTGTCCCCACCAGACCGCGGCTCCCCCGGCCGCCCAGACCAGGTCCCGGAGGACCGGCCGCCACCAGGGGTTATCGGTCGGGGTGAGTTCCATGGGCCCGCGGAGGGCGACGTCGAACAGTCCACCCAGGGCCAGTACCGCAGCGCCCGCGCCGAGGGCCAGACCGAAGTAGGTGCCGAGCACGGCCGGCACGGTGGCGAGCTCGATCGGACCCCGGGCCGGATGGCGCCACATCCAGTGGTGCCATACCCAGACCAGCGCCCAGACCAGCCCGACGGACAGGGCTGAGCGCCACTCCGGATTGTTCTCCGCGATGACGGAGGCGGCCATGGCCAGCAGGGACGTGGCAGAGATGACGAGGGACATCGTGTAAACCGCGGCGACGTAGAGACCCCAGGAGGGGGCTGCCCGCTCCGCGTCCTCGTCCAGCCGCCGCCATACGAGCCACCACAGCAGCGCCGCGAGCGGGCCGCCGACCAGGGTGAACGCCAACGACAGCGCCAGTCCAGCAACGCTGTCGCCGGCCAGCACCTGGCCGGAGCGCAGCAGCCGTTCCAGCAGGCCGCTGAGCCCGTTGGCGGCAATCACGACGAGGGCGAACAGCAACACGATGACCACTAGCCGGCGGAGCTTCGCCTGGACGGGCACCACCGCGGGCCCGCCAGCCACCCTCGTGGCGCTCACTTCTTCAACGTCCCGCCGACGCAGGTCTGGAGGCTGTAGGGCAGATCGTTGATCAACCACCTGCCAGCGGTCTTCACGAGGGCGATGGTGGCCTCTTCGGCGTATTCTGAGGGGCCGAACRGGCCGTCCGGCGCTGAGTGCACTACTGAGACCTTCACCGTGGCGGTGTCGCCCCGCTCGGTCGTCGCGATCAGGACCACGCGGCTGGCCTGGGCGCTGCCGTAGAAGCTGGCACAGCGGGATCGGGCACTGTCCGATAGATAGGTATCCGCCGCGGCGGGGTCGGCGTCGATGACGGCTTTGCTGTAGCGCTGCACCACTCCGGCGGGGGACGATGCGTCCAGCGGCTGCGGTTCCCCACGGAGGAAGACCACCGCCAGGGCGACAACCACCAGAACCGCAATGGCGGCCACAATGGCCAGGAGGACACGGTCCGGCTGCCGCCCCGGGACGGGCTCTGGCCCGCTTGACGTCTCTGGAGCCGCCGCGGGCGGTCCCGGCTCCTGCGGCGCTTGGCTCATGCCGTCAGTATGGGGCGGCCGCGCGGGCGGGTCATGGTGTCTTTAGGCCCTTTCTGCGC
>NZ_JBFRFD010000641.1:0-1752 GCF_052114645.1 Arthrobacter sp. 2YAF22_2 | reverse complement strand
GCCCCGGCACCTTGGCTTGGTCCTGGTGCGCCGCGGCGGGTACTCCGTGGCCGTCGTGTCCGAGGGGCGGGTGCTGGCCAGCAAAACCGGCACCCGGCACGTGCAGTCCCGCACCGCGGCCGGGGGCTGGTCACAGCAGCGCTTCGCCCGGCGCCGCGCCAACCAGGCCGACGCCCTGGTGGAGGCCGTCGCGGACCATGCCGCACGGATTTTCGCGGACCACAGCGTGGAGTACCTCGTCCCGGGCGGGGACCGCACCCTGGCCGAGCAGGTGCTGGCCGAACCCGCGCTGAAACGCTACGCCGCGCTGGTGCGGCTGGCGTTCCTCGACGTCCCTGATCCGCGGGCGGCGGTCCTGAAGAAGGCCGCCGCTGACGCCTGCGCCGTGCGGATTGTGGTCACTGACCCGCCGGTGTAGAGGAGGCGACCAACGCCCGCTTCGACGGTTCCCTGCCGCTCCCACGTTGCGAAACGTCGATGGGGCAGGGAACCGTCGAAACGGCGCGCAGGGTAGGGTCTCAGCAGCCCGTCAGGTGCCGCGTCGGGCGTTCCTGCCGGTAGACGTACCGGCCCGCAGTTTCGAAGCCGGCGCTGGCGTAGAGCTCCTGGGCACCGGTGTTGGCCACGGTGACCAGCAGCCAGTAGCCGGCCAGGCCAAGGCGTGTCCCCTCGCCGACCAGGGACCGCAGGACAAGGCTGGCGTAGCCCCGGCGGCGTGCGTCCGTGCGGGTCGCCATGCAGTACAGGCCGCCCCGGCGCGGACTGCCGGGTTCTGTTTCGGGCAAGGCAAGGCGTCCGACGGCGGCGGGCACGCCGTCGTCATCCCGCAGGAGGGCGTACAGCGAGGGGCACCCTGCCAGGATGCCGCGGGCGATGGCGAGGGCCGTCTCGTCGCCACGGCCGTCCACACTCCACCAGAGCCGCAACCACTCCGGGGAGGGTTCGGCCGACACCTCAACCCGGACGTCGGCAGCCGGCGGGTCGATCCCGCCATCCCGGACCAGCACCAAGGTCTCGGATTGGCGGGTGAAGCCCTCGGCGTCCAGAACGGCGTTGAGCGCCGCGTAGCGGGAGTCCTCGAAGACCTGAAAGATCAGCGGCTGGCGGCGGCCCCGGTACCAGAGCCGGGCTTCCCGGAGCGCTGCCACCAGCCGGTGCGGATCGTCACCGGGCACCGGCGCCCAGACCGAGTTCCCCCGCTGCGTCACGCCGGAGGATGCCCGGAGCACCCACCCGCCGGACTCCTCCCGCTCCGCCGCGGCCCACGCCACATCCATCAGCGCCTCGAGGCCGCGCACTGCTGCGCCCATAATCTGTCCTCCGTAAGAACCCTGCAAAACACCAGAGGCCCCCCGGTTTCCCGGGGAGCCTCTGACAGTGGGCTGCTAGTCGGCCTTCTTGGCTTCCGGCTTGAAGTCGACGCCGGCTTCCTTGCGCTGCTGCGCCGTGATCGGCGCAGGCGCCGCGGTCAGCGGGTCGTAGCCGTTGCCGGTTTTCGGGAAGGCGATGACGTCGCGGATCGACTCCACGCCGGCCAGCAGGGCGACAACGCGGTCCCAGCCGAAGGCAATGCCGCCGTGCGGGGGCGCACCGAACTTGAAGCCCTCGAGCAGGAAGCCGAACTTCGTCTGGGCGTCTTCCTTGGCCAGGCCCATCAGCTCGAAGACCCGTTCCTGGACATCGCTCTGGTGGATACGGATTGATCCGCCGCCGATCTCGTTGCCGTTGCAGACGATGTCGTAGGCGTAGGAC
>NZ_JBFRFD010000640.1:0-1758 GCF_052114645.1 Arthrobacter sp. 2YAF22_2 | reverse complement strand
GGCCACCCCWGGGGTGRCCGGCCGCCGTCGTCGTATCGGGAGTGCGTAAGGCGCTACTTCTTGCCCTGGTTGGCCACTGCCTTGATGGACTCGGCGGCGGCCTCGGGATCGAGGTAGGTGCCGCCCGGGTTCAGCGGCTTGAAGTCCCCGTCCAGTTCGTAGACGAGCGGGATGCCGGTGGGGATGTTCAGCCCGGCAATGTCCGCGTCACTGATGCCGTCGAGGTGCTTGACCAGCGCCCGCAGCGAGTTGCCGTGCGCGGTGACCAGCACGGTCTTGCCGGCCTTGAGGTCTTCCTTGATGTCGGATTCCCAGTACGGCAGCAACCGGATCAGGACGTCCTTGAGGCACTCGGTGCGCGGCATCGCGTCGCCGAGGTCCGCGTAGCGCGGGTCCCCCACCTGGGAGAACTCGGAGTCATCCGCGAGGGGCGGCGGCGGGGTGTCGTAGGACCGGCGCCAGGTCATGAACTGTTCCTCGCCGTATTCGGCCAGGGTCTGGGCTTTGTCCTTGCCCTGCAGCGCGCCGTAGTGGCGTTCGTTGAGCCGCCAGTCGCGCTTGACGTCGATCCAGCCCCGGTCGGCCTTCTCCAGCGTGAGGTTCGCGGTGTTGATGGCCCGCTTCAGCCGCGACGTGTAGACGATGTCCGGGAGGACGTCGTTCTCCACCAGCAACTCGCCGCCGCGCACCGCCTCGGCACGTCCCTGATCGTTCAAGTCGACGTCCACCCAGCCGGTGAACAAGTTCTTGGCGTTCCATTCGCTGTGGCCGTGGCGCAGCAGAATCAGCTTGTAAGTCATGCTTTTTATCCTAGTCGAGCACCCGCGGACCGTGCCTTGCGTTACAGCGAAGGTCCGCTGCACCGCGGGTCGGCCGCAGGGCATTCCGGGAGCGGTCACGGGCCGCAGCCAACCCCGCGTTGGACGATAGGGTTGGCGTGTGGTGCAGAAGGCGAAGCGGGTGACCTCCCCCCGGACCCCCGGCGGGACGCAGGGCGGCCCCTCGGGCGCATCCCGGGCCGGCCGGCCGGTGGGCAACGTGACCCGCGGAACCACCAACCCCAACCGGATGCGGCGGGTGGACCGATGGCTTACCGGCCCGCAAGCCTGGCGGCTGCGGAACGCGGAAGATCCCCTGGTCGTGGACCTTGGCTACGGAGCGTCCCCGACCACCGCCGTCGAACTCTTCGACCGGCTCACCGTCGTCCGGCCCGACGTGCGGGTGGTCGGAATTGAGATCGAACCGGAACGGGTCCGGCAGGCCAAGCCGCTGGAGAGGCCGGGGCTGAACTTCCAGTTGGGCGGTTTCGAACTTCCGCTGCAGGGGCGGCCGGTGCTGGTGCGGGCCTTCAATGTGCTGCGGCAGTATGAGGAAGCTGACGTCCCGGCGATTTGGCGGCTGGTTCAGGACCGGTTGGCCTCCGGCGGGTTGTTCATCGATGGCACCTGCGACGAGATCGGGCGCCGGGTCACGTGGGTGGCGCTCGACGCCGGCGGGCCGCTCAGCCTGAGCCTGTCCATGCGTTTCGGCGGCTTTGAGCTGCCCTCGGAAATTGCCGAACGGCTGCCGAAAGCGCTCATCCACCGGAACGTGCCCGGGGAGAAGATTTATTCGTACCTGCAGGCGCTGGACAAGGCCTGGCTGGAGGCGGCGCCGCTGGCCTCGTTCGGGAACCGGCAGCGGTGGACGGCCATGTGCCGGTCACTGCGCGACGGCGGCTGGCCCGTGCAGGACGGCCCGACGCGCTGGCGCCTGGGC
>NZ_JBFRFD010000639.1:0-1761 GCF_052114645.1 Arthrobacter sp. 2YAF22_2 | reverse complement strand
CGGTGAGCTCCGCCGCCAAGGACGTCGTCGCCGCGGCCCACGCCGCCGGTGCCGAGCGCGTCTGCGTCGGCCTGGGCGTCTCCAACGCGGGGCACGTTCGCGAAATCGCCGCCTACGCCGACGGCGTCATTGTCGGCACGGCCCTCGTCGCGGCGATCGGTGAGGGCGGCGTGGATGCTGTAGCGTCCTTGACGAAAGAGCTCAGCACCGGCCTCAGCCAGGAAGAAGCGTAAGCAATGCAGTCAGTCCTCCACGCGGCAGCGATGGTTTCCGCGARCATTCCGAGTCCGGGCTGGTCCGGTTTCGATATCCCGCTGCCCTGGGGGACCCTGCGCATCCACGCCTACGCGCTGTGCATCCTGGCCGGCATCGTCGTCGGCCTGTGGCTGACGTCGGTGCGCTGGGCGCGCCGTGGCGCGCCTGAGGGCAGCGTCTGGGACATCGCCATCTGGGCGATCCCGTTCGGCATCGTCGGCGGGCGGCTTTACCACGTGGTGTCCTCCCCGGACGCCTACTTCGGTCCCGGCTTCGACGGCACCGGCGACCTGTCCCTGATTCCACAGATCCAACGTGGCGGGCTCGGCATTTGGGGCGCCGTTGTACTCGGCGTCGTCGGCGCCTGGATTGGCTGCCGCCGCGCGGGCGTCAAGCTCAGCGCCTTTGTGGACGCCGCGGCCCCGGGCCTGCTGCTGGCCCAGGCGATCGGCCGCTGGGGAAACTACTTTAACCAGGAACTTTTCGGCGCCCCCACCACCCTGCCGTGGGGCCTCCAGATCGACCCGTCCAACCCCAACTTCCCGGCCGGTATGCCCGCCGACACCCTGTTCCACCCGACCTTCCTCTACGAATCGCTGTGGAGCCTCGTGGGGGTTGCGGCGTTGCTGGCATTGGACCGGAAGTTCTCCTTCCGCCGCAGCCGGCTCTTCTGGCTCTACGCCATCTACTACACGCTGGGCCGGGTCTGGATCGAGGCGCTGCGGATCGACGACGCCGAGCAGATCAGTCTGTTCGGCATCACCACGCGGCTCAACGTCTGGACCAGTATCTTCGTGTTGGTCGCCGCGCTGGTGGTCTTCATCGTCCTCGGCCTGCGCAAGACTGACGGGTCGGACACTCCGTACCTGCCGGGGCGCGAACCGGAAACCGCGGCGGCGGTGAACGACGGCGCGGACGCGGACGCCGTCGCCGACGGCAAAACCAAAGAAGATGCCGCCGACGCCGACGCCGACGCCGGCACCGACGCCGGCACCGTCGCTGCCGGCGACACCGGCACCGACGCTGCCGGCGACACCGGCACCGACGCTGCCGGCGTCCACCATGCGGACTCTCATGTCTCAGATACTGAGTCGCGTGATAATCTCCCGGAGGGCCAAAGCGATGGGGGCCGCGCTCTGGCTTCGACCGATGCGGCTGCGGCTGCGTCGGGCGGGGAACCCGCCGACGGCACCAAACCTGCCGGCGAAAGGCCGGCAGCCGGAGTATCCGGCCGGCGTGCCGTGGGAACCATTCCGGACGCTGACAGCACCAAGTAGCTCAGCGCCGACAACCGGGCTGCAGGGCGACCGCCTGCTGGGCCCGGGTCCACAGCGTCGTGGCGACAGGGTTTGCATGGACTACCGGCAGCAGACAGCCGAACACCGTGCAAACCAGGGCCGGCGGTCCGCGTAACTGTTCGTACAGAAAGCGGTGCTGGCCTACAATTCGAGTAGGAAAATCACGTTGTTGCGCCCGTCACACCGGCGCCTCGATTCGGGCCAATGT
>NZ_JBFRFD010000638.1:0-1762 GCF_052114645.1 Arthrobacter sp. 2YAF22_2 | reverse complement strand
GGGCTCCATCACCCACGGCAGGCCCGCGGTGTCCGCAAGGGAGTTGACAGGTAGGCGCTCCGGCGACGCAGGCGGGACCGCCAGCCGGATCGCGTCGCCGGTCAGGCGGATCCGGTCCAGTTCAGCGTACCGGGGCGCCGCGTGACCCGGATACTGTTCGGCAATGACCAGATCGAAGTCCCGCGCCCAGGTTTCGTGGAGGGCCGTCTCGGGTTCCCGCTGGATCATTTCGACCCGGACCTCCGGGTAGCTGGCGGACATCCGGGTCAGGGCATCGGGCATCAGGGCCAACGCCGCGGATTGGAAGACGGCGATCCGCACCGTGCCGGTCACCGTGGTCAGCGACGCGGCAAGGTCCGCCTCCGCCTGCTCCAGCGTTTCCAGCAGCTGGGCGGTATGGGCCACCAGCACTTCCGCCTGCGGAGTGAGCTGCACCCGGCGGCCTGTTTTCCGCAGGAGTTCGACGCCGGCTTCCTTCTCGAGCAGCGCCAGCTGCTGCGAGACCGACGACGGGCTGTACTGCAGCGCTTCGGCGACTTCGGCCAGCGTGCCGCGGATCTTCAGTTCGCGCAGCAGGCGCAACCGCCGGACGTCGAGCATCAATATTCCTTTGTGAATTCTAATGGTTATTGATTAGGAGAATTCACTTTATCTAATGGAATCCGGCTTGCATACTGTTGTCACCGAGTAAGCCCCATCACAGGGCGGGTTGATGGGCGACACCTCTATGCGGGAGGCCCCGATGAGCACCAGAGACTTGACCAAATCGATCATGCGGCGCAAGCCCATCGATGACATTGAAGAGGAAAACAAACACAGCGGCTTGTTCAAAAGCCTGGGTCTGTGGCAACTGACGGCCATCGGCGTCGGCGGCATTATCGGCGTCGGCATCTTCTCGCTGGCGGGCCTGGTGGCCCACGGCAGCCAGGGTGAGCCCGGCGTCGGCCCGGCCGTGCTGGTGTCCTTCCTGATCGCGGGGCTGGCGTCCGCGGCGGCAGCCCTGTCCTACGCCGAATTCGCGGGCATGATTCCGCGCGCCGGCTCGGCCTATACCTACGGGTATGTGGCGCTGGGTGAGGTGATCGGCTGGTTCATCGGCTGGGACCTGCTGCTGGAGTACGTCGCGATCGTGGCGGTGGTCGCCATCGGCATCTCCGGCTACTTCGACGCGTTCCTCGCCGGAATCGGACTCCACATGCCCGCCTGGATGACCTCGACGTTCGATGAGGGGACGGGCGGCGTCGTCAATGTCCCCGCGATTGCCGTCTGCCTGCTGGTGACCTGGATCCTTTCCCGCGGCACCAAGACCTTCGGCCGGTTCGAGCTGGTGGCGGTTGCCATCAAGGTGGTCCTCATTCTGTTCATCATCGGCCTGGGCATCTTCTACATCAACACCAACAACTACAACCCGTTCATGCCCAGCGGCTTTGGCCCCGTACTGGCCGGCTCCGCCACGGTGTTCTTCGCGGTGTTCGGCTACGACGCCATGAGCACGGCCGCGGAGGAAGCGACGGACGGGAAGAAGCACATGCCGAAGGCGATCATCATGTCCCTGATCGTCGCCATGCTGCTCTACGCCGCCGCGACTTTGGTCCTGACGGGCATGCAGAACTACAAGGACATCGACCCCAAGGCCGGCTTCGCGTCCGCCTTCAACGGAGTGGGTCTGCCGGTGATTGCGACGATCATTTCCGTCTTTGCCGTGCTGTCCATTTTGACCGTGATGCTGACGTTCCTCCTCGGTGTCACCCGGGTCTGGTTC
>NZ_JBFRFD010000637.1:0-1765 GCF_052114645.1 Arthrobacter sp. 2YAF22_2 | reverse complement strand
GCGTCACCGTGACTCTCATGCCGCCAGCCACTAGCCCTTTGACGCTTTCAACTAGGACCCGGTCTGAACCATATAGGTCAGGACTAGGATGGGCCACCAGAACGCTCGGTGCACCGTTGGCCGCAGTGGAATTTCGCTCACGTCTCGAACGGAATCCGGCCGGGAAAGCGGAAGATTGCACCCTTGCTCCGATCACCAGTGTGGCAATTCATAGGCGCCCAATCGTTGACCGGGCGGGTAGCATACAGCCTATACAACTTCAGCCTGGCGCCCCAGCGTCTTGCGCGAACTTTATGCGTGGTAGCCGGACGTCAAGGTGGTGAAGCGGTTGATGTCCATTCGGGGAGCAATCGAGAAGGTGATGTGTTGGATAATGGCACTGCCGGCCAAGTACCCATGACGGGGAAATTCCGGCGTTTTTCGCGGCGGGAATTCCTTTTCGTGTCTAGCGCAACGATTGTACTTGCAGGTTGCGGGGAAGATTCCTCTACGCAGGCCCCCGCCAAGGATTTCACTATTGCAAGCCTGCTCGGTACCACCCCGTTCTATATAGCTCATCGCGGGTCTGGAGACAACTGGCCGGAACATACTGCGCTGGCCTATTCAGGGGCAATCGCCTACGGCGTCAAGGCCATCGAAGTCTCCGTCAGCGCGACGTCTGACGGCGTTTTGGTTTGCCACCATGACACGAACACGCTTCATTTGACCGGCCACGATCAGGAAATTTCCCAACAGACTTATGCCTCAATATCAGAGCTCCGCAATGATGCCCGGCAGTGGCTCGGGCCGGCTTCGGCCCCGCAACCCATTCCCAAATTAGAGGATATCCTGGACGCCCATGCCGGCACACACGTCATCTTCATCGAAGATAAACAGGGGACAAACACGAAGGCACTGCTGGACCTCATGGACCGTTATCCGGACTCCACGAGTCATTTTGTGTGGAAACAGCCAGCCTCCTCCACAACGCGGGTGGAGGCCGCGGCCCGTGGCTACAAGACCTGGGGTTACTTCCTTGATGGCAGYAGCGCCACGTACGCCAAATACGCGCCGAATTTTGATTATCTAGGTTTGTACCATGCAGCCACCGACGCCGAGGTAACCGGGCTGCAGGTGTTCGGTAAGCCAGTGATCGTGTGGGAAGTTCACACGCGATGGATGCGGGACCGACTGCTGGCTTTGGGTGTTCGGGGGCTCATGTGTTCCAACATTCCATATGTGACGAAGGATGTACCACTCGCCAAGTCTGACTCCTTTGCCTCCGGCAACCGGGGCGCAGGCGATTTGCCGTGGACTATCAACTGGAAGCTGCAGCCGAAGATTCAACCCGACAGCGGATCCATCAGGATGGACGACGGTTCCGACTTCAGTTACTCAATGGGGTCGCTGTGCCCGATTTCGGCGGACACGTATTCGATCGACTTTCAGGTCAGATGGGCTGGGCCAATCCCCCGGAATGCAGGCCAGATAGGTGTCGCCTTCGCTTTGCGGGACGACCGTCCTTACCTGCCCAACGTCCCTGGCACCTCGGGCGGATACCATCTGCTGATCAACGACGCCGGAAAAGTCGAGCTCTACCGCCGTGCGGAAAACGGAACCGCGCCTGAAGTCATCGCATCCTCAGACACTCCCGCCCCCCAGGAGGGGCAATGGTTGCAATTTTCGATCCGTGTGACACCCGCGGAGATCCAATGCTCGCGGTTGGACGGCGGTCAGCAGACCCTCGCCGTTGCGGACACCACTCACAGGGGCGGCTACATCATGC
>NZ_JBFRFD010000636.1:0-1769 GCF_052114645.1 Arthrobacter sp. 2YAF22_2 | reverse complement strand
GCTGCGGTAGGTCACTGCCACCTTGTCGCCGTTGGCTAGGAACGACTCGGCGATGGCGAGGCCTATGCCCCGGTTGCCGCCGGTGATGAGGACGCTGCGGCCGCTGGAGGTTGCTTCAGTCATGGTGGACTCCGGAATTCTGCGGCTCAGTGGCGCCGCGCTGGGGCTGGATTTTCCTGCCTCCGATCTTAGCGTCCGACGGCGTGCGCCTGCCCGCCGCGTCTTCCCGCAGCGCCTGCCCGCCGCGGTCACCCCGGCTGCCCGGCCGTTTGGGTGCCTCCGTCGATGGTGAGATAATTCGAGGAAGCCAATGGAGCGTGATTCGACAGCCGTGAGAAACAAGAACCGATCCGGAGAGCGGACGGCCGGGGAGTACTCCGGCGACACCGAGGTCCACAGCATCACTGACGCCGCGACTGCGCACTCGGAAGAGATGCGCCAGCGGATGATCAAGTACGCCGTGGCCATGGGCATCCGCATGGTCTGCCTTATCCTCGTGTTCGTGGTGGACGGCTGGTTCAAGATCCTGCCCGTGATCGGCGCCGTCCTCCTGCCCTGGTTCGCGGTGGTGATCGCGAACGGCAGCGACCACGCCGAAGTCCACAGCGAATCGCTGATCGACTACGTCCCGCTCGATGAGCTCGACGCGCCTCGCTCCGAGGGCCCCACTGCTGAGGGACCGCTGGGTCAGGGGCCGCTCGGTGGGCGCCCGCCGGGGGCCGATGATGCCCCGACCACCCTCCTGCAGGGTGAACTGATTGACGACGACGAGGACCAGGGACAGGCTGCTTCATGAACATTTTTGACTTGGCCGGCCCCGCGGCCGAGCCTGCCACCGCGATGTGCTCCCGGAAGGCGTGCCGCGCCGACGCCGAGTGGCAACTGCTGTGGAACAACCCCAAAATCCACTCTCCGGAGCGCCGCAAGATCTGGCTGGCCTGCCGGGAGCACCGTGCCTGGCTGGAGGACTACCTCCAGACCCGCGGGCTGTGGAAGAACACCGTTCCCCTGGCCGACGCGTTCACCGACGGCACCGGGGGCCCCGCCGATGACGCCATCCAGAACACCGCAGAGTCGGGCATCGTCCCGGGCAAGGCCAGCTGAATGTACCGTTTCCTCTTCTCCAGCAAGTGGCTGGGGTATCTGCTGTTGGCCGCCATTTTCGCAACCGCTTGCGTGTTACTGGGCCGCTGGCAAATGGACCGCCGGGCCGAGACCCTCGCCGAGATTAACCGCGTCGTCTCCAACTATTCAGCCACCCCAATTCCGTTCGCGGAGGTTCGGAACGAGTTCGTCAACCTCGACGCCGACCGGGAATGGACGCAGGTGCAACTGCGCGGCAGCTACGACGCCGCAGGCCAACGAATCGTCCGCAACCGTCCGCTCAACGGCCAGCCCGGCTACGAAGTGGTGGTCCCCTTCAAACTGGACTCCGGCGACACGGTCGTCATCGACCGTGGCTGGCTCCCGATCGGCAACAACACTCCCGGCAGGCCGGACGCTATTCCGGCCCCACCGAAGGGGCCTGTGACGGTGGTGGCCCGGCTCAAGCATTCCGAGCCGGAACTGCAGCGCGGCGCACCCGACGGGCAGCTCGCCTCCATCGACCTGCCCGCGTACGCCGCCGAACTCGGATATCCCGTGCTCACCGGCGCTTACGGCCAGCTGGCCTCCGAGACCCCGCCGATGACGGATATGCCCGTCGCCTTCCCGATGCCTTCAACCGACGAGGGGACGCACCTGTCCTACTCCCTCCAGTGGTTTGCCCC
>NZ_JBFRFD010000635.1:0-1772 GCF_052114645.1 Arthrobacter sp. 2YAF22_2 | reverse complement strand
AAAACATTCTGCGCCGTGGGCAGGGCGGATGTGACCACCACGGCGAAAAGGGCCTGGTCCGCCAGGCCGAGGGCGAAGCGTGCGAAGAGGAAGGCCAGCAGCGGGTGCACGATCAGCTTGAAGCAGCTGGCCAGCAGCGTGTCGGCGCGGCGCCCTGCCGAGCCCTGCAGTGGCCGTGATCCGTTTAAGCTCATGCCAAAGGACAACAGCATGGCCGGGATCGCGGCCCCGCCGATCAGGTGGATGGGTTGCAAGAGCAGGGCCGGGACTTCCCAGTTGGTCCCCGCCACGAGCAAGCCCAGCCCGGTTCCTACAATCATGGGGTTCCGCAGGATCATCAGCACGAAGCTTAGCGGCGTTGTCCGGTGGGCGCTGGTGGTGGCATCCAGGACCATGAGGAACGACGGCGTGAAGAAGGCGAGTTGGAAGATCAGCAGCGGCGCCACGTAGCTGGCATCGCCGAGGACGAACACTGCGATGGGAATGCCGAGGTTGGCGGAGTTGGCCAGCGATGCGCTCATCGACGACACCAGAGCCTCCGGCAGCGTGCGCTTCAGCAGGAAGCGCACGACGCCGAAATAGAGGGCCGCCGTCGTAAGCGCACCTACTGCGGCCACCAGCAGCGGCGCCGCGAAGACGTCATGCAGTTTGGCTTTGCTGAGCGTCTCGAACAGCAGGGCTGGGCTCGCCACGAAGTACGTCAGGGCACTGAGGACAGAGCGGGCGTTCTCGCCCAGAATATTGCGTCGGCCGACGAACATGCCGACCAGGATGATAAACCAGACGACGAAGAAGCCTGCCAGGACGCCTAGCACGCGGCTGTCCGCAGCGGAATGGGCGGGGGAGAGGCTGTGATCACCATCCCACAATAATCAGATTTGACCTCGGCCAGCCGCGTCCTGCCCTTACGGCGGCCGGACCGCTAGTTCAGGGTGGCGTTGTTCAGCGCGTACGGCGGCCGCAGGAGGCCGGCTGTGTGGCCCTCGGCGGGATCGTTGCCAATCTGGACCACCCTGTTGTCCTTGTCCACATGGACCACCTTGGGGGTGTAGGCCTTAGCCTCTTCCGTGGTCATCTGGGCGTAGGTGATCAGGATGACGAGGTCGTTCACGTGCATCAGGTGCGCTGCGGCCCCGTTGATACCGATGACCCCGGACCCGCGCTCGCCGGCGATGGTGTATGTCTCGAGCCGGGCGCCGTTGGTGACATCGACGATCGCGACGAGTTCGCCGGGAAGGATATCGGCAGCCTCAAGCAGGTCCAGGTCCACGGTGACCGAGCCGACATAGTGAAGGTCCGCGTGGGTGACCGTGGCGCGGTGGATCTTGGACTTGAAGATTGTTCGATTCATAACGGCACCAGTCTAGCGCCGGTGCCGGTCGGTCCGCTGTGAGCCAGCAGACACGGGCGGGTGCTGGCGGATGCGCTTTCAGGAGGCCGGCGCGATTGATGCTGCGGTCTCGGCGAGGATTTCGCGGGCCGCCAGGATGGCCGGACGTGTGGCGCTGGAGCGGCGCACGGACGTGAAGACGGTGCGGTGCGGATTGCCCGGGAGTTCGAGCAACTGGGCGGTCGTGCCCCGGCCGGTCCACACCAGGTCCGGCATAAGCGCCACCGCATTGCCCGATTCGATCAGGCGGATCTGCGCCTGAAGGTCGGCGGTCTCAAAGCGGACATCGGGTTCAAACCCGGCGCCCCGGCAGGCCTGCTCGGCCCAGTGCCGGGACGCCGCGCCGCGGGGCTCCATCACCCACGGCAGGCCCGCGGTGTCC
>NZ_JBFRFD010000634.1:0-1772 GCF_052114645.1 Arthrobacter sp. 2YAF22_2 | reverse complement strand
CTCAAGGCGGACCACAGTGACGCGGCCGTCATCCTGGACACGGGCATCATGAGCGGCGCGGACATCATCGCGGCGCTGGCGCTGGGCGCGGACTTCACCCTGATCGGCCGGGCCTACCTGTACGGCCTGATGGCGGGCGGCCGGGCCGGGGTGGACCGGGCCATCGAGATCCTCGCGACGGACATGCGCCGCACCATGGCCCTGCTGGGCGTCAGCCGGATCTCCGAGCTCACCCCGGACCACGTCACGCTGCTGTCCAAATAGTTCGGCCAGGCGCCAGGCGCCCGGCCATTCGCCCGCCTAGATGAGGCCCTGGGCCAGCATGGCGTCGGCCACCTTGACGAAGCCGCCGATGTTGGCGCCCAGCACGTAGTTGCCGGGGTCGCCGTACTCGTCGGCGGTGGCGGCGCAGCGGTCGTGGATGCCGACCATGATTTCCGTGAGTCGGCGTTCGGTGTGTTCGAAGGACCAGGAGTCGCGGCTGGCGTTTTGCTGCATTTCCAGGGCCGACGTGGCCACGCCGCCGGCGTTGGCGGCCTTGCCCGGGCCGAACAGCACCCCCGCCTGCTGGAAGACCGCGACGGCGTCGCGGGTGGAGGGCATGTTCGCTCCCTCCGCCACGGCTACGAGACCGTTCCGCACCAGCCGGGCGGCGGCGTCGCCGTCAAGTTCGTTCTGAGTGGCGCACGGCAGCGCCACGGTGGCGTTAACGTCCCAGACAGAGCCGCCCTCGACGTAGGAGACGGCAGCACGGCGGGCCTCGTAGTCTTTGAGGCGTCCGCGTTCGACCTCCTTGATCCGGCGCAGGAGGTCGACGTCGATCCCGGCCTCGTCCACGATGTAGCCGGAGGAATCGGAACAAGCCACCACGTTGGCGCCGAAGGCCTGGGCCTTGGCGATCGCGTTGATGGCGACGTTGCCCGAGCCGGAGACCACCACGCGCTGGCCCTCAAAGGACTGGCCGCGGGTCTTGAGCATCTCCTCGGCGAAGATCACCGTGCCGAAGCCGGTGGCTTCGGGGCGGACCAGCGAACCGCCCCACGAAATCCCCTTGCCGGTGAGGACACCGGATTCGTAACGGTTGGTGATCCGCTTGTACTGGCCGAAGAGGTAGCCGATTTCGCGTCCGCCAACCCCGATGTCGCCGGCCGGGACGTCGGTGTATTCTCCGATGTGGCGGTACGTCGGCATGGCGCGAGATGAAACCCTGGGTGATCAGCAGGCGTGATATGTTCAAGTTTTTACAGGTAATAAAAGTTACTATATATACGTTAGTATTTAATTTTTTGTATGTATGTCACGAATTATTCACAATTAACATTTTAAAAGTAAGTAACTAATGTTATTATATTATCTGTAACTGACTTAATTACAACTTTAGGAGGAAGATATGATTATTCAATTTTTAAGAGAAAACAAAACAGTTTCTTTTGTATTAGCGATAATTCGAGTGTATCTTGGTTACACATGGGTAATGGCTGGAATCGGTAAACTACAAGGAAAAGGCTTCGATGCAACTGGTTATTTACAAGGTGCAATTGAAAAATCTAAAGGAGCACAACCAGCTGTTCAATCCTGGTGGGCATCATTCTTACAAGATTTTGCAATTCCAAACGTTGATTTATTTAATACACTTGTGACGTGGGGAGAAATTTTAGTCGGAATTGGTTTAATTGTGGGCTGTTTAACAAAAACAGCGGTCTTTTTCGGTCTTTTAATGAACTTTTCCTATATGTTTAGTGGGTCAATTGGTGTAAATCCTGAAATGGTTA
>NZ_JBFRFD010000633.1:0-1774 GCF_052114645.1 Arthrobacter sp. 2YAF22_2 | reverse complement strand
GCCTTGCACCCTATGGTCGACATCGAACGTTTCCGGATGCTCCTCACCCAGGAGCGCGAGCGCAAGCTCGCCCTGCTGCCGGCCCTCCGAGAGGACATTTCCTCGGTGAATGCTGCCCGGCAGGGGTCCAACGTCGACGACGAACACGATCCGGAGGGCTCGACGATCGCCTTCGAACTTTCCCAGGCCGCGGCGCTGATGGAGCAAAGCAGGGCGGGGCTGGTGCAGATCGAGGCGGCCCTGTCCCGAATTGACGCCGGAACCTTCGGCATCTGCGAGGTTTGCGGCGGCCCGATCGCCGAGGGCCGGCTGGAAGCCAGACCGTGGACCCCGTACTGCATTCGACACAGTGCCGGCAAGGCTTAAGTGGTAGGCATGACAGCCCTCGCCGCCGATGATCTGGCCGGTACCTGGTGGCAGCGGATCGTGGGCGGGTTCGGCCACGCCCCGGCCCCCGTGGTGACCGGTACTGAGCTCTTGTTGGTCGTCGGTGTGGCCGTTGCTCTGTGCCTGCCCCGCGCGAGCTGGCGGTACTTCGGCCTGCTGGCCACCGTGACCCATGAACTGGGCCATGCCTTCGCCGCCCTCATGACGGGCCAGCGGCTCGGCGGCATCCGGCTCAGCCTGGACCACTCCGGCACCACCACGACCTACAGCCGTCGTCCCCTTGCCGCCGTCTGGTCGACGTTTTGGGGCTATCCCGTACCTGCCGTCGTTGGCGCCGCCATGGTCTGGTGCGGCTTCAACGGCTGGGGTCCGGCGGCGATGTCGGTCGGCACCCTCCTGTTGATCGCTTCGTTCCTCTTCCTGCGCAACGTGGCCGGCGTGCTGATCACGGCCGCCGCGGTGCTCGCCGCGGCGCTCCTGGTCCTTTTTGTGCCGGCCGAATTCATAGGCCACGTGATGATCGGTGTGGGCCTGGCGCTGCTCGTGGCGGCCGTGCGGGACCTGGGCAAACTGGCGGCGGTCCACTCGAAGCACCGGAGCCGGCTGTCGACGTCGGACGCGTACCTGCTCTCCYGGTCCACTCCGCTGCCGGCCGTCGTCTGGATTGGCTTGTTCGCCGTGGTGGTGGCCGCGGCCTGGTGGGTCGCCTGGCAGCCGATGGCCCCGGTCCTCGCCAGCCTGTTCGTCTAGGCGCCGGGCGCTGTACCGGCGCTGCGCATAGGCTGGGACCATGAGCGAGACAACCACGACCCATGCCCAGCCCTTCAGCACCCGCGGCGCCTACGTCACCGGTGGAGCGGAGTTCAACCGGGATACCCACTACATCGAGGACCGCATCACCCGCGACGGCGCCGCCGGGACCAACGGCGAGCCGGGCTGGCCGGTGGAAGCCGGCCGCTACCGGCTGATCGCGGCCCGCGCCTGCCCGTGGGCCAACCGGACCGTGATCGTGCGCCGGCTCCTGGGGCTGGAGGATGTGATTTCGCTCGGCCAGCCGGGGCCCACCCATGACGCCCGCTCCTGGACCTTCGACCTCGATCCGGGAGGCAAGGATCCGGTGCTGGGCATCGAGCGGATCCAGGAGGCCTACTTCCGCCGTTTCCCCGACTACCCGAGGGGCATCACGGTGCCGGCGATCGTCGACGTGCCCAGCGGCGCCGTCGTCACCAACAACTTCCCGCAGATCACCCTCGACTTCGCCACCGAATGGACCGAGTTCCACCGGAACGGCGCCCCCGACCTCTATCCCGCGGACCTCCGGGAGGAAATCGACACCGTCAACAAGCGCGTCTTCACCGAGGTCAACAACGGCGTCTACCGCTGCGGC
>NZ_JBFRFD010000632.1:0-1787 GCF_052114645.1 Arthrobacter sp. 2YAF22_2 | reverse complement strand
GTGGTGGCTGCATCACTCGCTCGTCTCCCTCGCCGCGGACCTTGAGGCCGCCGGTTCACGCCTGCTGCTCCGGCGCGGACCGGCGGAGCGGGTCATCCGCCAACTGGTCGAAGAAACCCGTGCCACGCATCTGCTCTGGAACCGGCGCTATGGCGGCCCGGAACGCGCCGTCGACGCCGGCCTCAAGGAGTGGGCGTCGCGGCAGGACATCACCGCCGCAAGCTTTCGGGCCAGCCTCCTGTTCGAGCCCTGGACGGTGCGGACGGGGTCCGGGGGGCCCTACAAGGTTTTCACGCCATTCTGGAAGGCCTGCCTCGAGGCGCCCGAGCCCCGGCTGCCTCTCGAGGCGCCGGACCGGCTGCCCGGGCCCGCGCGGGACGGAGCCGGGGAACTGCCCGGCAGCGACACCCTGGCGGACTGGGCGCTCCTCCCCCGCCGCCCGGACTGGAGTGCGGGGCTCGCCGCGGAATGGACCCCGGGTGAGGCTGGTGCGCACCGCCGGCTGGAGGACTTCCTGGCCGGCCCGGCGGTCGAGTACGGCACGGGACGGGATGTCCCGGGCGTCGAGGGCACCAGCCGGCTCTCACCGCACCTGCGCTTCGGTGAGCTCAGCCCCTTCCGGGTCTGGCATGCGCTCCGTGGCTGCTTTCCGCACGGCGCACCGGCCGACGTCGGGATCTTCCGTGCAGAACTTGGCTGGCGGGAATTCTGCTGGCACCTGCTGTACGAAAATCCGCAGCTCGCCAGCCGTAACTACCGGCCGGAATTCGACCGCTTTGCCTGGCAGACGCCGTCGGGCGCCGAACTGCGGGCCTGGCAGCAGGGCCGTACCGGCTACCCGCTGGTGGACGCGGGCATGCGCCAGCTGTGGCAGACCGGCTGGATGCACAACCGTGTCCGGATGGCGGCGGCGTCGTTCCTGGTCAAGAACCTGCTGGCGGACTGGCGGCTCGGGGAGGCCTGGTTCTGGGACACGCTGGTGGACGCCGATGCCGCGAGCAACCCTGCCAACTGGCAGTGGGTGGCCGGCTCGGGAGCGGACGCCTCCCCGTATTTCCGCATCTTCAACCCGGTCACGCAGAGCAAGAAGTTCGACGCCGCCGGCAGCTACCTGCGGACGTTTATCCCGGAGCTCACCGGCCTGGGCGACAAGGCGGTGCATGAACCGTGGAAGGCCGACGGCGGCGCACCGGACTACCCGGAGCCGATCGTGGGGCTCCCCGAGTCACGGGCGCGGGCACTGGAGACGTACCAGCGGCTCAAGGACGGATAGGAAAAAGGAAGGGCCCGGATCTGTTGATCCGGGCCCTTCCATTACTGCTGTTGGTTGCGGGGACAGGATTTGAACCTGTGACCTCTGGGTTATGAGCCCAGCGAGCTACCGAACTGCTCCACCCCGCGTCGCTTGATCAACACTACCCTACTTTGGCTGCCGCCCCGACCACGGTCCAACGCCGCGCAGCGCCAGCGGGTTATCGGGCCAGACGACCTGACCCGTAACGGCTGACGCCGCAGACGTCCGCCCATCGCCCGGAAGGGATGCCCGGCAGACGGGGGCGCCTTTGGACACAACTGTGCCTCTTGGGACCGGTCCGCGCGGCGTGCCCGTGTCAAAGCGCCCCCGGAACACTGCTGGGTGGAACCCCGCCCGGAACGGGTTAAAACAAGAAGTCCGGAACACTTTCCAGTGTTCCGGACTTCTTCTTCAGTTGCGGGGACAGGATTTGAACCTGTGACCTCTGGGTTATGAGCCCAGCGAGCTACCGAACTGCTCCACCCCGCGTCGC
>NZ_JBFRFD010000631.1:0-1813 GCF_052114645.1 Arthrobacter sp. 2YAF22_2 | reverse complement strand
GCACGCGGGACCACCCTTGGGACATGGCCATCAAACTCTCGCAACTGCTCTTCGGGACCTTCCCCCAACTGCGCTACGAGCCCACCGCCAAAAGGATTCGGGCAAGCCTTAGCGGGGACGCCGTCGTCGACACGATGCGGGCCTACCTGGTGTGGGAGCCGCGCCGGATGACCCCGGTCTTTGCCGTGCCGGAAGCAGACCTGCTGGCGGGGCTCGGCGCCCCGGCTGCCCCCGGCGTCGACGTCCCGGAGTTCGGCTTCAAGCTGTCGCGGGACGCACTTTCGGTGTTGGATCTCCGGACCAGTTTCGGCAAGCACACCGCCGACGGCGAGGAACTCGACGTCGTGAGCCGGTCGGCCTCCGTACCGCGGGCCGCGTTCCGGCTCGGGGATCCGGATCTGGCAGGCTATGTGGTGCTGGATTTCGCCGCCTTCGACTGGCTCGAGGATGACGAGGAGATCGTCGGCCATCCGCGGGATCCGTTTCACCGTGTGGACATCCGCGCGTCGTCCGCAGAGGTGGAGGTGGCGTTCGACGGCGTCACGCTGGCCCGCACGAACGGCGCCCAGCTGCTCTACGAAACGATGCTCCCCGTCCGCTACTACCTGCCGCCGGGCGACGTGCGGTTGGACCTGATGGAGCGCAGCCCCAAGTGGACCGTCTGCCCGTACAAGGGCAAAGCCAGCTACTGGACGTACCCGGGTGCGGAGAGTGGCCAGAACATCGCGTGGACTTACGATCGGCGGTTCCGGGATGCCGCCCAAATCCATGGGCTCGTCAGTTTCTTCAATGAACGGGTCGACGTGACCGTCAACGGCACGCTTCAGCCCCGCCCCATCTCACCTTGGTCCCGCCCGGAGCCCGCGCCCGAGCCCGGCGCGGACAGCCGGGGGCCGTGAGCGCCTGGTCCAACCGCTCCGGGGGCATCGTGACGGCCGAGCCCGCCGGTATCTGCTGGCGACGGGCGGGTCCGTGTCACAGTCCCCTCGCCCTGCCCGGGAATCCGTTCACGGCCGTGAACCAGCCCATGTACACCAGCACCGCCGACAGCGGGAGCGCTGCCAGAGCGAGCAGAATGGAATGATCCCTGGCGCGGAGCAACGCAACAAGATTGACTGCCAAGGCGCCGACGACGACGAGGCTCTGGAAGATGCTGTTCGCGGCCACCGCGCGGGGCGATTCGAACATCCCGCCGGCGCCCACCAGGAACGCTATGAAGTACCAGGTCGGCACGATCCAGATCGGGAAAGCGGCCACCACGAGGTCCAGGACCAAGGCCACCTTGCGGGCCCTGGTTCGGGGAAGCCAGACAAGGTGAAGGCGGTGCCGCCCCGCGGCCCCGGCATCAGAGAGCGTCATGACGCCCCTCCCCTCCGCCGCCCCGGAATTTGCTACCAAGTTATACCGGGGTCTCCGGCCAGGACAGGCCAAACGAAGAACAGCACCCCGGGCGTCCGGGGCGCTGCAGGCGTACCGCCGCTCAGAGCTGGTAGTCGGCCGCCGTCGTGATGTTCTCGTGCACGCAGAGAATGTTGTGCTCGGTGTCCATGAACCAGGCGCACTTCTCCGAATTCGTTGAACAGATGTGGTTCTCGGTCTTAAGATCCGGCAGGTCGTAGTCCTGGAACGTGACGCCCCTGGACTCCATCTCCTGGACGGTCCGTTCGATCTCGCTGACTTCGAAACTCAGGGTGGTGTGCTCTGAATGCATTCCATCCTTGACCGGCATCAGCTGCAGCATGGGGCCGCCGTCTGAGCCGAACAATTCGCTTCCGTCCTCTGCCACGCCACGGTGCGGGAGCCCCAGTGTGTC
>NZ_JBFRFD010000630.1:0-1815 GCF_052114645.1 Arthrobacter sp. 2YAF22_2 | reverse complement strand
GTCCTCCGGCCGGACCTTGAGCAGCCCGCGTGACTGCTCGACGTTGGCCACGAGGTTCCGGTGGCTGAGCTTGACACCCTTGGGCCGCCCGGTGGTCCCCGAGGAGTACGGCAGCACGGCGGTGTGGGTGGCCGGGTCGAACCTGGTGTCCGGGGCCGGCGCACCGCTGCTGAGCAGATCCTGCAGCGAAGGGTGGCCCTCGGCGCCGTCGAGCACCACCAGCCGGTCCGCCGGGATCCCGGCGCGTCCGGCCGCCTCGAGGGCCGCGGGCAGGAGGGCGGAGACCGTGAAGAGCCAACTCGCCGCGGCGTCGGTGAGCTGTATTTCGATTTCGTCGGCGGTGTACAGCGAATTTACGGGCGTGACAGTGGCGCCCGCCCGCAGCAGACCGTGGAACACGACGGCGAACGCCGGGATGTTGGGACAGAGGATGGCCGCAACGCCGTCGACACCCAGCCCCTGGGCGGCGACCGCGCCGGCGAAGGCGTTGATCCGGTCGAGCAGCTCACGGTAGCTCATTTCGGCGCCGCTGGTGCCGTCGACGACGGCGATCCGGTCCAGGTCGTCCTCCCGCAAACCGCCGAAGAGGTACTCGTAGAGACTCACGTCAGGGATATCAACAGCGGGAAACGGGCTCGAGAACACGCAGAATCTCCTTTGATCGGCGTCCGCCGGCTCGACGGCGGCTGGTGCCACTCTAATGCCGCCGCGCCCGTTCGGGACAGGATTCTGAAGATTTGACCGCCGTCACCATCCCTCGTGGGCAGCCTCACGCGGATTTGCCGGTGCCGCCCCGCCCTGCGGCGGTAAAATTGGAGGTGCCCCCGATGGTGCGGACAGTCCCATCCGCCCACTCCCGGGGAGAATCCATGCCCGCCCTTCAGCGCCGCCAGCTCGTCGGCCACGACATCCTGCTGGCCCGCCACGGAAACCACATCAGCACCATGCGGGTCGACCGCGCCGCCGGGCGGGTGATCGCCTTCCTTGACGACGGGTCGATGGACAGCGCCCCGAACCTCATCGCCCCGGCGCTGCGGATGCCCGACACCTTCCGGAGCATCCTGCGCGAGGACTGGAAGTTCCTCACCAAGGTCACCGCTGCCGGCTTCGGCCTGGCCGGCCTGATGTTTGCCGGCGCAGTCGCCGTCGCCGGCGGGGGGACGCCCCAGGGGTTGACCGAAATGCTCTCGGCCTTCGCCGCCTACGGCTCGTACTAGGACTCAGTCCAGGAGCAGGGCCGGCTCTTCGAGGATGGCCGCGACGTCGGCCATGAAGCGCGCCGAAAGGTCACCGTCCACCACCCGGTGGTCGAACGAGCCGCCCAGCGTGGTGATCCAGCGCGGGATCACCTCGCCGTCGAGCACCCAGGGCTTCTGCTTGATGGTGCCGAAGGCCACGATTGCGACCTCGCCGGGGTTGATGATCGGCGTACCCGTGTCGATGCCCAGGGCGCCGATGTTGGTGATCGTCAGGGTGCCGCCCTGCATCTGTGCCGGCTGGGTCTTGCCCGCCCGGGCGGTGGTGGCCAGCTCATTGAGGGCGAGCGCCAGTTCCTTGAGCGAGAGGTCCTGGGCGTTCTTGATGTTCGGCACCATCAGTCCGCGGGGGGTCGCCGCGGCGATGCCGAGGTTCATGAAGTGCTTGACGTGGATTTCGGCCGCGTCGCCGCCTCCGACGTCGTCCACCCAGCTCGCATTGACGCTGGGGTTGCGGGCCGCGGCCCAGATGACGGCCTTGGAGAGGATGAGCAGCGGCGAGACCTTGATGCCTTCGAAGTCGCGGGAGGCCTTGAGCCGCTTCACGAACTCCATGGTC
>NZ_JBFRFD010000629.1:0-1816 GCF_052114645.1 Arthrobacter sp. 2YAF22_2 | reverse complement strand
GTGTCAGCTTGCATGTCTCTCGGGAATTGACCATCCTCGAAGACGAGACCCGGATCCTAGCCGAAGAGGTTGCCATTCTCCGCGCATCGGTGGAGGCGCTCCACTTTGCTGGGGAATCGCCCGCTGCCGTATCCCCAATCGACGAACACACGGCCGTTCCTGGCCAACCCACACGGAAAGAAACTAATGACCATTGATGTAATGCTGCCGTACTACGGTGACGTGGCCATGATGAAGGCGGCGGTTGAGTCGATTCTCGCTCAGGACGACCGTGATTTCCGGCTGACAATAGTCGACGACGGTTATCCCGACGAGTCCCTCCCGGCCTACTTCGCATCTCTGACAGACCGCGACGACCGCGTCCGCTACCTGCGCAACGAGGTCAACCTCGGCGCCAACGGAAACTACCGCAAGTGCCTGGGACTCATTGAGCACGACTACACGGTCATCATGGGTGCGGACGACATTATGCTCCCGAATTACATCGGAACCATTCGCAAGGGATTCCGGAATCCTGATGTGGACATTGTGCAGCCGGGGGTCGAGGTCATCGACGAAGACGGCGTCGTCTACGAACCGCTCGGCGACAAGGTCAAGGATTTCCTGCGACGTCGCCTTGTCGGCGAGAGCACGGAGGCGGTCGTCGCGGGGGAGCCTGTAGCCAAGAGTCTCATCACGGGAGACTGGCTTTACTTCCCGTCCGTGGCGTGGCGTTCAACCGCTATCAAGCAGCACAGCTTCCGTGAGCAGTACAACGTTGTCCAGGACCTGGCCCTAGCCATGGACATCATCATGGAAGGCGGAAGATTGATGGTCTCTGACACCGTTTGCTTCCAGTACCGCCGCCACCGCGAGTCAGACTCCTCCGTGCGAGCACTCGACGGCCGCCGCTTTGCCGAAGAACGTGCCTTCTTTGACGAGTGTGTCCGAGACTTCAAGAAACTCGGCTGGGACGACGCAGCCAACGCAGCACGGCTGCACATTTCATCCAGGCTCCATGCTGTGACGCTTGCACCGAAAGTCGTCCAGAAGCGCATGTGGCCGGGACTGCGTAAGCTCGCTGCTCACGTCGTCCGACTTTAGGACAACCGATGGTCGCCGAGCGCACTGCGGAGGTCAAGGACAGTAGCGCCGGGGCCGGTTCGGCGATCCTCTACCTCGCAGGATCCGTCGTGCAGGGCCTAGGCCTGCTCCTGATCCAGCCTTTCGCAATCCGGTTGCTCAGCCCCGTCGAATGGGGACTTGTCTCGACCTCAGTAGTGGCGATCCAAGTGGTGGTGGTTCTCATCTCTGCCGGATTGCCCCTGGCGATCACCAGGCTGTGGTTTGACCCTTCCGACGGCCAGCGCAGGGCCAGAGCGATGTATGGTTTCCTGGGCGGGGGTGCCGCTATGTTGGGCACCCTTATGGCGGCGGTCGTTGCCTTCGTCTCGCTGACGACTGGCGCCTCGGTTGCTTGGCCGGCCGTCATGGCGATGGTCTCCATAGGTCTCTTGGGTTCCGTTCTCGGAGCCCAGGCAGTGCTCCGAGCCCAGAACCGCCCCCTCGCCTTCGTTGCGCTGAGCCTGGTTTCTTCCGTGGTCGCTAACTTGGCTGGTCTCGGGGCCATTCTGCTGACGACCGCCAGCGCCGCCGCCTATCTTGTGGCCTACACTGCTGCGGTTGCCGCTGCAGCGGGGATGTCGGTCCTGATGGTCAGGCCGAAGGCTCCATGGCGGGTGCAACACGCCTTGAGGGAATCGGTGGGCATCGCGGTGCCTTTGCTTCCCCACACCGGCGCACTGATGCTGCTCACCCAGGGCGCCGTCCTTCTCCT
>NZ_JBFRFD010000628.1:0-1816 GCF_052114645.1 Arthrobacter sp. 2YAF22_2 | reverse complement strand
GGTTACGCGCGGTGGCTCATTAAAAAATCTGCGGGTAAAGAGCGACTGGAGGCGGCCGCGCGGGACGCTCCGCCCCACCCATGGCCGCGGCCGCCCGGCCCCAGGTGACCTGCCTTCTGCCACCCGGGAACAACGGGACCCCGGTATACGTTCCATACCCGTCAGCTAATAACGACAGAAATGAGAATGACCCCAGTGGCAACCGACTACGATGAAGTGCGTTCCGACGTTAAGGAATCACAGGACCGCTCCCTGCAGGCGCTTCAATCCGCCAACGCCCCGGATGCGAACAGCGTCGTCCGTGAACTGGACGAATCCGACGCCCTGGACGGCGCCATGACCCCCGGCGGGGAATTCGTCGCGGAGGAACTCATCGTCCAGGTCGTTCCCCAGGCCGAGGACGAGTTCACCTGCTACTCCTGTTTCCTGGTCCGGCACCGGTCCCAGCTCGCGCGCGAAAAGAACGGCCATTCCTACTGCATCGAGTGCGAAGGCTAGGAGGACCCACCTCCGGATGTCGGGCGCGCCGCCTGCTCGTTGGAGACATGGGCGCGTGCGGGTGGCCTACGGGTTGATGCCGCCGCCAGGAGTGCTCGGGGCGGTCGGTTGACCCTGACCCGTGCCACGGCGCCCCTGACCGTTAGCCCCATTCGGCCGTCCGTTCTGGAACCGCTGCGCGACCTGGCGCGTCGCGTCGGCCTTTCCCATGGAGTAACCGATCGCTGCCCCGCCGCCTCCGGCGAGAAGTACTGCAATCCCAGCCGCCACCAAGACTTTTGGCAGGCTCCACCACTTCCTCTTCACCGAGAGTCCCGGACCATGGCCCGTGGGGGTACCCGCCTGGGGCGCAGGTTGGGGACCGGCCTGGGGAACGGGCATGGTCGGCGGCACCTGGGGGCTTTGGTGCGCCGCGAACGGCGCCCCGGCGACGTGATCTGGGTAGGTGTTCTGTTCCACGTAATATCTCCTCAAGGACGAAGGTTTCAGCCCCAAGTAAAGGGCAGAAGACTGGACGAACCCTGAGTTCCGGCCCGGGGAACGCCGTCCTGGACTCGTCCAGCTCCCGGTTCGTACTAGGCCCCTGCTTGTGATCTCCAGTTCTGGCCCCCGTCCCAGCAACAGGCGCACGACGGCGCGCCCGCGTGGGGCAGTCCCGGGCATGGCGGGGGCCGTTCTCTTCGTGGCCGTTTTYACGGTTTACGGGTGGCAGCAGCGTGGCCGCGTACTTCAGCAACGGCGCGGCTCCCCGCACCGGACCGTCGCTCATGCAGGGCATCGGAGTCAGCCTGATTGCCTCCGGGCCGTTCGTCACCGATCCGTCGCCGATGTTTGGCCAAACCAGTCCGCTCGGCGTCGTGCACGGCATCTTCGGCGCCATGGTCTTCACGTTTGCGCCGTTGAGTTGCTTCGTGTTCTACCGGCGCTTTCGTAGCGACCTGGCGTGGCGCCGCTTGGCGGGGTGGACACTTCTTAGCGGTATGTCCTCACCCTCGGAATTGTTCTGCTCAAGATCAGCCAGCAACCCGGAAGTGGCATGTTCGAATGGAAAGGTCTAGTGCAACGGGCCATTTTGGTCACGTTCATGGCATGGATCTCCGCGGTCGCATTCCGGCTGCGTCATCTCAGCCGCTTCCCGGACCACCGCCCATCAGCGCGAAGGGTAGGGGCCGGGGGACTGAAACATCTGAGTTGGTCGGAGGCTATTTGGAAGCGAGACCCATGGTGGTCGCTCGCAGCCACAGCCACAGCCGTTTCTGCGGATCGTCCAGGTCCAGGTTGAAGTCCTCGGCCAGGCGGGCCACCCGACATCGGACGG
>NZ_JBFRFD010000627.1:0-1819 GCF_052114645.1 Arthrobacter sp. 2YAF22_2 | reverse complement strand
ATCTTGTGTTCCTCGGTAACCCGGGCACGGGCAAGACCACCGTGGCGCGGCTCCTGGCCGAGATGTACCGCGCGGTCGGACTACTGCAGAAAGGCCATCTGGTCGAGGTCGACCGGTCGGGACTGGTGGGGCAGTACGTCGGCGCGACCGCCATCAAGACGGACCGGGTGATCCGGCGTGCGCTGGACGGTGTCCTGTTCATCGACGAGGCCTACGCGTTGGCCCCGGAGGACGGCCGGATGGACTTCGGCCCCGAGGCGATCGAGGTCCTGCTCAAGAGGATGGAGGACCACCGCCACCGCCTGGTCGTGATCGTGGCCGGGTACCCGCGGCTGATGGAGTCCTTCTTGCTCTCGAACCCTGGACTGCGCTCCCGGTTCGCCCGTGAGATCACGTTCCCCGACTACTCCGTCGACGCACTCCAGACGATCTTCCACCAGATGCTGGCCCAGTACGAGTACACGCTGGAGCCGGATGCGGACCAGGTGCTGCGCCGCATCCTTACCGGGCTCCACGCGGGCGAGGACTCCGGCAACGCACGGTTCGCCCGCACGCTGTTCGAGCAGGCGCTCAACCGCCAGGCGCTGCGGCTGTCGCTCGACGAGAAACAAAGTCTCGACGCGCTCGATCGTGAGGCTGTCATGACGCTCACCGCGGAGGACATCGTCGAGGCCGCGCTGGCCTTGGGCGAGGAGCCGGAGCCGGAACCTACGCCGGAACCAGAGCCGTCACGCTGGTGGCGCTGGCTGGCCTGACCGGATCGGCGGCCGCTGGCCGGCGGAAGCAACCCAAGCAGTCACCGCGGGAAGCGGCCCTGGCGCCGCCGCGCACATGGGAGCCATTCCTAAGAAGAAGCCATCGGCACCGATCCGGCCCGAGGAGCTCGCTGAGCCTCAACCAACCCAAGGAAATCGTCGAAAGGTCGGCCGCGTAACTCCGATTGGTACCGTGTCACTGGGGTGTAGTCCAAAGTCGTCGCCCCTCATCCTGACGCTCATGGGCAGGCCTAGCGCCGCGCAGCCTTTTAGGCGGCGTTCCCAGGCGAGGCGGCTGCGGAGCTGTCCAGTGCCTCCGCGAGGATCTGGACGATGTGGCGGGAGCCGCGGCCGGACAGGTCCGCCACCTGGGTCCGGCAGGAGAACCCGTCGGCCAGGATGGACCGGTCCGGGGCATCGGCGATCTTGCCCAGAATGCCCTGTTCGGCAATGGCGACCGAGACGTCGTAGTGGCCTTTCTCCATCCCGAAGTTTCCGGCAAGACCGCAGCATCCACTGGAGATTTCCACGTCGCAGCCCATGGAGTTGAGCAGTTCCAGATCCTTCCCGTACCCCATGATGGCGCTTTGATGGCAGTGAGGTTGCGCGAGAATCCGCTCCTCGCTGGTGGGCGGTTGCCAGTTGATGGACGTCAGGAATTCCGACACGGTCTGGGTCCGGGCGGAGACCTGCGCGGCGCGTTCGTCGTCGGGCAGCAGTTCGAGCAGGTCCGAGCGGAGCACCGCCGTGCAGGACGGTTCGAGTCCGATAACGGTCCTGCCATCGGCTACATGCGGGTACAAGACGTCAAGGGTTTTCCGAAGGGCTGTCTTGGCCGCGGTCAGTTGTCCTGTTGAAATGAGTGTCAGTCCGCAGCATGCGCCGGGGCCGGCAACTTCGATGTCACATCCCGCGGCCTGCAGTACCTTAAGCGCGGCAACGGGAACACCGGGGCTCAGTGCGTCGGAGAACGAATCCACCCAGAGCAAGACGCGGTGGGGAGTGACCGCTGTGTGCCGTCCAGCGCCGCCGTTCGCCATCGGCACCCGCACTGTGTTCAGAAC
>NZ_JBFRFD010000626.1:0-1820 GCF_052114645.1 Arthrobacter sp. 2YAF22_2 | reverse complement strand
GACCACGGCTTTGCCCGAGCCGTCGTCGACCCGGCTGACGCCGACGTCGAGCACGATGGCGCCAGGCTTGAGGTCCGCCGCCTTGATCATGTGCGGCTGGCCGGCAGCGGCAATCACGACGTCGGCCTGCCGGAGTTCGGCGGGCAGGTCCACGGTGCCGGTGTGGGCCAGGATGACGGTGGCGTTGACGTCCTTGCGGGTGAGCAGCAGGCCCACGGGCCTGCCGATCGTGACCCCGCGGCCCACCACCAGCACGCGTTTGCCCTTCAGGCTGATCCCGTGCCGGGTGAGCAGTTCCACGCAGCCCTTCGGCGTGCACGGCAGCGGGGATTTCATCGGTCCGCCGACGTTCGCCACGAGCCGGCCCAGGTTCATCGGGTGCAGCCCGTCGGCGTCCTTGTCCGGATCCATGGCCTCCAGGATGACGTCCTGGTCAATGTGTGCCGGCAGCGGCAGCTGGACGATGTAGCCGGTGCACTCGGGATTCTTGTTGAGTTCCCGGACCACGGCGAGCAGTTCTTCCTGCGTGGCCTGTTCCGGCAGGTCGCGGCGGATGGAGGTGATTCCCACCTCGGCGCAGTCCCGGTGCTTGCCCGCCACGTACCAGGTGCTGCCCGGGTCGGACCCGACCAGGATCGTGCCCAGGCCCGGGACGATGCCGTGCGCCTTGAGGGCGGCCACGCGTTCGGTCAGTTCGGCCTTGATCGCCGCGGCGGTTGCCTTGCCGTCGAGAACCCGCGCGGTGCGTGCCTGTGCTCGCGCGGCGTCGGTGGTTGTGGAGTCGGTGGTTGCGGAATCCGTGGTGCTCATCGGATCACCACTGCTCGTGCTGCGGGTACAGCGGGAAGTCCTCGGCCAGCTTGTCCACGCGGGTCTGGAGCGCCTCGATGTCGGTACCGGAACCGGACTTCAGCGCGGTGGCGATGATCTCGGCGACCTCGGTGAACTCCCCGGCGCCGAAGCCGCGGGTGGCCAGGGCGGGCGTGCCGATGCGCAGGCCGGAGGTGACCATCGGCGGCCGCGGGTCGAAGGGCACGGCGTTGCGGTTGACCGTGATGCCGACCGAGTGCAGGAGGTCTTCGGCCTGCTGGCCGTCCAGCTGGGAGTTGCGCAGATCCACCAGGACCAGGTGCACGTCGGTGCCGCCGGTGAGGACGGAGACACCGGCGTCGGAAAGGTCGGACTGGTTCAGGCGGTCGGCGATGATCCGGGCGCCTTCCAGCACGCGTTCCTGGCGCTCCTTGAATTCTTCCGTGCCGGCGATCTTGAAGGCCACTGCCTTGGCGGCGATGACGTGCATGAGCGGGCCACCCTGCTGGCCGGGGAAGACGCTGGAGTTGAGCTTCTTGGTCCACTCCTGCTTGGCCAGGATCACACCGGAACGGGGACCGGCCAGGGTCTTGTGCACGGTGGAGGTGACGACGTCGGAGTGCGGCACCGGGCTGGGGTGGAGCCCGGCGGCCACGAGTCCGGCAAAGTGCGCCATGTCGGTCCAGAGCAGCGCGCCGACCTCGTCGGCGATCGAGCGGAAGGCTTCGAAGTCGAGGTGGCGCGGGTAGGCGGACCAGCCGGCGATGATGACCTGCGGCTTTTCGGCGAGCGCCTGCGCCCGCAGCTTGTCCATGTCGATCCGGAAGCTGTCTTCCTCGACCTGGTAGGCGGCGACCTCGTAGAGCTTGCCGGAGAAGTTGAKCTTCATGCCGTGCGTSAGGTGCCCGCCGTGGGCCAGCGAGAGGCCCAGGATCTTGTCTCCGGGGGTAATCATGGCGGCAAGTGCGGCGGCGTTGGCCTGCGCGCCGGAGTGCGGCTGGACGTTGGCG
>NZ_JBFRFD010000625.1:0-1821 GCF_052114645.1 Arthrobacter sp. 2YAF22_2 | reverse complement strand
CGCCCGGAATCCGGCGGCCCCGACCAGTGCAAGAAACGCGACGGCGGCGACGGTCCACGCCGGATGGATCCGGCGCCGGGTTCGGGGGCGGGCTGTGGTTTGTGGCTCGCTCATGCCGCGGTTCCGTTCTCTTGTGTCGTCTCCTGTGTCACTGGGGCGGTGGCGAGGGGTACCGGGTTGGCGGTCCGGGTGAGGCTGTGCCAGCTGGTATTTTCGGCGGTGAGCCGTTCACCGCAAGCCGTGCAGCTGTCCGCCGAGGTGGTGCGTTGCCCGCAGCCGCTGTGGACGACGAACATGTGTGCCTGTTCGGACGGCGCGGCAAGGTGTTTCTCGGCCCAGATCACGACGGCGTTGAGTACCGGCAGGGCATCTTCGCCCTTGGCGGTGAGCACGTACTCCTGCCGGCGCCGGCCGCCGTCGTCATACGGCCGGCGGCTGAGCAGGCCGGCCTCGACCAGGCCAGCCAGCCGACGGGTGAGGACCGAGTCAGAGGCCCCCAGCCGGGCCTTCATGGCGTCGAAGCGCCCGTTGCCGAAAAAGATCTCGCGGAGGACCAATATGCCCCAGGGGTCGCCGAGGATATCCAGGCCGCGGGCCATGCTGCAGCTGCGCGCGGACCAGTCGGATCGAAGTGCCATATCGGCAGACTAGCTGGCTATCTTCAAGAAAGCTAGCCCCTGGACTGTAAACTAACGCGCTGCCCGCAGCGCAGCGCGGGAGGGCCGGTAGGCCAGCGCCCAGTAGACCAGCATCGCCATCCCGCAAACCACGCCCAGGCACGCGACAATGAGTTGCCACTGCGTCTGCGGGTCCTTGCCCCATTCGTGCGCCCCGGCCATGACCGAAAGATACTTGGGGGTCAGATAGAAGGCGACGGCGGAGGCGGCCAGGATGATCCAGCCGGCGAGCCGCATCCTGCCGTTGCGCGACGGAATCCGGTGGATCGCGAACCCCATGCACGGCAGCGCGACGGCCATCCAGACCCAGTGGTGTGACCAGGACACCGGGCTGATCAACAGCATCAACAGGGCGGTGGCGGACACGGCGACGAAGTTCTCCTCCGCCTCGACCGCCCATTTGATCACGAGCGCAGCCACGGCAGCGAGGGCGAGGGAAATCACCAGCCACACCAGGGTCGTCAGGGAAGAGTCCGGCAGGCCCAGGTGCAGCAGCAGGCCCTTGACCGAGAGGTTGTCCACGTACGCAGGGCCGCCGATCCGGCCCGTGTCCGGCAGGATCTTGGTCCAGAAAGTCACCGACGCCGTGGGCAGGACGGCCCACGCCAGCGCGATCGACCCGAAGAAGCCGACGGCCATCCAGCCAAGGGCTTTGAAGTCGCGGCGGACCAGGAAATACAGCCCGAAGGCGAGCGGGGTCAGCTTGATCCCGGCCGCGATCCCGATCAGTAGCCCGGCCGGCCAGCGGAATCCGCCCGCGCTCGGTTTCCCCGCCCGCACCATCCCGGATTGCGGTTTCCCATCCAGTGCTTTCCCGTCCCGCAGCTTCCCATAAAGGGCGAAGTCGGCGAGGATCAGGCCCATCAGGATGATATTGATCTGGCCGAAGTCGAAGGTGTCCCGCCAGGGCCCCAGCAGCAGGATGGCAGCGGTGCCGGCGAGCGCCACGGCCCGGAACCGCCAGTCCGCGGCCGCGTCCCGCCAGCGGCGCAGCCCGAAGTAGTGCCGGGTCAACCAGGCGGACACGACGGCGGCGCCGAGCAGGGCCGTGGCAACGAAGATGAGGCTGCCGGCGCTTTGGCCCAGCGTGGCGAGGGCGGCGAAGACCAGGGCGGCGAAGGGCGGGTAGGTGAACGGCAGCCCG
>NZ_JBFRFD010000624.1:0-1825 GCF_052114645.1 Arthrobacter sp. 2YAF22_2 | reverse complement strand
GCGTGACTACATTG
This sequence comes from Arthrobacter sp. 2YAF22_2, assembly GCF_052114645.1. Taxonomy (NCBI): domain Bacteria; kingdom Bacillati; phylum Actinomycetota; class Actinomycetes; order Micrococcales; family Micrococcaceae; genus Arthrobacter; species Arthrobacter sp. 2YAF22_2. The sequence goes on along the minus strand of NZ_JBFRFD010000624.1, from coordinate 1,811 downwards.
AAGGCAACTACAAGGTTGAGGGTGACCTTCGCSGCGARGTGGCMGCAGAYATYCGCCGCAAGGTWGAGATCGGCAGCTACGAAGGTATTCGCCACCGTAAGGGCCTGCCAGTGCGCGGACAGCGTACGAAGACGAACGCACGTACCCGCAAGGGTCCGAAGCGCACCGTCGCAGGCAAGAAGAAGACTCGTTAATCCCTTGGGATTAGCCACGTTTTCCCCCAATAACTTTCTGTAGGAGAAATAATGCCCCCGAAGACTCGTGGCGCGGTTCGCAAGCCGCGTAAGAAGGACAAAAAGAATATCGCGCTGGGCCAGGCGCACATCAAGAGCACCTTTAACAACACCATCGTGTCCATCACGGACCCGAACGGTGCAGTCATCTCCTGGGCTTCGTCCGGTGAGGTCGGCTTCAAGGGCTCCCGCAAGTCCACCCCGTTCGCCGCCCAGATGGCTGCCGAAGCCGCCGCCAAGCGCGCACAGGAGCACGGCATGCGCAAGGTTGACGTGTTCGTCAAGGGACCGGGCTCCGGACGCGAGACSGCMATCCGTTCRCTGCAGGCCGCTGGCCTCGAGGTTGGATCCATCCAGGATGTAACCCCCAGCGCGCACAACGGCTGCCGCCCGCCGAAGCGCCGCCGCGTCTAAGTCTTAGCCGGAGCTTGCCCGGGCCCTCACCGGCCCGGGCAAGCCCAACGGCGTTAAGTCTCAGACCGATCTTTCCACCACCTGTGTTGCGTCATATAGCGGATGCTCGCCGAAAGGAAACCTAAGTGCTCATTGCACAGCGCCCCACCCTSTCCGAAGARGTWGTMTCCGAKAACCGCTCGCGTTTCATCATTGAACCGCTGGAACCGGGCTTCGGCTACACCCTCGGAAACTCCCTCCGCCGTACCCTGCTCTCCTCCATCCCCGGTGCCTCCGTAACGAGCATCCGGATCGATGGCGTGCTGCACGAGTTCACCACGGTTCCGGGTGTCAAGGAAGATGTCACCGAGATCATCCTGAACATCAAGAACCTGTCGGTCTCCTCCGAGCACGATGAGCCGGTTGTTGCTTACCTGCGCAAGCAGGGCCCGGGAGTCGTCACCGCCGCGGATATCGCTCCGCCGGCCGGAGTCGAATTCCACAACCCGGATCTGCACATCGCCACGCTGAACTCGAAGGGCAAGTTCGAACTCGAACTGACCATCGAGCGCGGCCGCGGCTACGTTTCGGCAGCTCAGAACAAGTCCGGCGACTCCGAGATCGGCCGCATTCCGGTCGACTCGATCTACTCGCCGGTGCTGAAGGTTACTTTCCGCGTGGAAGCCACCCGTGTTGAGCAGCGCACTGACTTCGACAAGCTGATTGTCGACGTCGAGACCAAGCAGGCCATCGCACCGCGTGACGCGGTCGCTTCGGCAGGTACCACCCTGGTGGAACTGTTCGGTCTGGCCCGCGAGCTGAACACCGCAGCTGAAGGTATCGAGATTGGCCCGTCGCCGACGGACGCTGCCCTGGCAGCGGACATGGCGCTGCCGATCGAGGATCTGGACCTCACGGTCCGTTCCTACAACTGCCTCAAGCGTGAGGGCATCCACAGCGTGGGTGAACTCGTTGCCCGCTCCGAGGCTGACCTGATGGACATCCGTAACTTCGGTGCGAAGTCCATCGACGAGGTCAAGGCAAAGCTCGTTGAACTGGGTCTGTCCCTCAAGGACTCCCCTCCCGGATTCGACCTTGCAGCCCGCGCCGCAGCCATCGAAGAGGACGACGCCGCTTTCAGCGACGACGAGCTCTAAACCAGATCTTGGCCAGCAGGTTAGACGC
>NZ_JBFRFD010000623.1:0-1832 GCF_052114645.1 Arthrobacter sp. 2YAF22_2 | reverse complement strand
CTCGAACCCCTGACCCCCTGCATGCCATGCAGGTGCGCTACCAGCTGCGCCACAGCCCCGAATTTTGGCTGCTCCGACTTGTTCTGCTCGAAGCAACTCAAATATCTTAGAACAGCCCCTGCGAAAATTCCAAATCGGGCATATTCAGGCTTTTGGGCGGGACGGGCGGCCGGTCTACTCGGTTTCGGTGGCGGCAGTAGCCTTGGCGGACGCGTCGTCGCCCAGCTGAAGGTCAACCACCGGGCAGTCCTTCCAGAGGCGCTCCAAGGCGTAGAAGACGCGGTCTTCTTCGTGCTGGACGTGGATGATGACGTCGGCATAATCCAGCAGCACCCAGCGTCCGCCGGAGCGGCCCTCGCGGCGGACCGGCTTGAGGTCGAACTTGGAGAGCTCATCCTCGATGCCGTCGACGATGGCGTTGACCTGGCGCTCGGACGGGGCCGAGGCGATCAGGAACACGTCGGCCAGGGCGAGCCGCTCGCTGACGTCGAGGGCGACAATGTCTTCGGCCAATTTTTCCGCGGCAGCACGGGCTGCGTGGCGGGCTGTGGCGATGGATGAATCGGTTGCAGTCACGGGACTCCTTGTTGAAGATGAGAACTTGTTGAAGAAAAAACTGTTGAAGATGAGAACTCTTGGATGTTGACGGCGCGGGCTGGGCCGGCGTCGGTGGCCGCGGGCCGGCACGCGGGCCGGCTGGCCATGCGCTGCAGGGTGGCGGCTAGTGGGCCATGCCGGTGATGATCAAGATGACGCCGACAATGAGCGCCACCACCCCGAGCGCCAGGACACCGAGCTGCAGGGCGCGGAGACGCCGAGCCCTGCCCAGGCCGGCCGTGGCGGCATCCAGCGGATCCAGCCCGTAGGCGGCGTTGGCGGCGACGGGCGGCCGTGCGGCGTAATCCTCCTCCGACACCGGTGTTTCGGGATGCACGGGGGTAGCTGTTACGGCCGGTCTCCGGCCGGCAGCCTGCGCGGCAGCTTCCGCCCTTGCCAGGACACCGGAGCGGCCCTTGACCGCACCCGCGTCGCGCTGCCGCGGCGAACCGGGACGGCGTGGGGTCCGTCCTGGCCGGACCGTGGGGCCCGGGTTGGTGACCAGCGGGACGTATGACGTGGCAGGGCGCTTCATGACCGGCCGCTCCACGCCAGGGATTTCGACGAATTCCAACGGCGTGACCATCGCAAGATTGCTGGCCGTCGACGGATCGTTCCGCGGCTGTTCGCCGCGTTCGGCAGGCTGGCTGTTCTGCTCCGCCAGCTTCTGCTTCGCAGCCGCCCGCCGGTTCAGCACGGCGGCGCGCTCGGCCAGGGCAATCTGCTCGGCGAGTACTTCAGGGTTCACCGCGTCGGGATCGGTGGCGGCGATGTGCTCCATCTTCGCCGCTTGGTTGCGGGCCTGCTCGGCGAGGAGCTCACGCGCGGCCAGGGCCTGTTCGACGCTCATACCGTCGGCCATCTTCCCGCCGGAGCCCGGCGCTCCGGCAGCCCGGCCCGGTGCGGGAGGAGCCTCCGGAGCGCTGGGCGGCGGCGCCGTGGAGACCGGCGCCGCGGAGACCGGCGCCGTGGAGACCGGCGGGGCCACGGGGTGCGAACGGGTGCGCGGCGAGGGCATCGGAACGATCGGATTCGCGGAGGTGGCGGGGGCCGTTTCCTCGGCCAGTTGCTGGAGACGGAGTTGGCGGCGCGTGAGCGGCCCCCCGGCGGACAGCTGGCCTTCCTTCTCGGCGAGCTCCTTGATGGTGCGCAGGGTCGCCCGGTCGCGGGCGCGGATCTGCGAGGACCGCTGGTTCGAGGTGGTCTGGACGGCGTCCACCGGACGTCCACCGGAC
>NZ_JBFRFD010000622.1:0-1845 GCF_052114645.1 Arthrobacter sp. 2YAF22_2 | reverse complement strand
ACTCATAGGAGCTGCGGAGCGCGTAGGCGCTGCGGCCGTCCGGGGCGACGGCGACGTCGGTGTACGCAGCCGAGTCTGCGGTCAGCCGGACCGGACCGGCCTCCGCGCCCGCAGTGCCGGGCACGCCAACCCGGAACACCGGCGACGCCCCGTCCTCGTCCGCTGTCACGAGCAGGGCCGATCCGTCCGGCAGCCAGGCGGCGGGCCGCGGCCAGCGGTCCCAGCCAGGTGCGAGCGGCGTCAGCGCGGCCGAGCCGTCGGCCGAGACATCCAGCAGATGCAGACCGATCCGGGGCGCCTGCTCGGGCGTCGTATCGGACTCGCTCAGCACCGCGAGGGTGCGGCCGTCGGGGCTGACCGGGCCGGGGAAATAGCTCATGCCCTCGGTGTCGAGCAGGACCCGGCGGGTGCCGGCGGCGACGTCGACGGCCACCAGCACGGTGCGGGAGTCGGCGTTCGCCAGGGGCCGGGTGAAGCTGCTGTATAGGGTCTTTCCGTCCGGGCTGACGACAGTTTCGGCCTCGCGGAGCCCGTTACCGGCGTCGGGGGTCAGGTTGCGCAGCCTGACCGGCGGGACGGCGTCGACGGTCACCGGCTKGCCCGGTTCCGGTTCAGCACCGGGCTCGACGGCGAACAGCCGCGGCTGCGCGGGCCCCAGGTCGGCGTCCCAATAGCGCACCGGGTAGCCGCTGTGCAGGATCGCGGCGACTTTGTTGTCCTGGCGCGCCTTGCGGCGTTCCTCGTCGTTGTCCTCGTCAGTGGAGCCCGCGAGCACGGAGGCCGAAACGAACAAGGCATCGGCGTCCTTCGCGGCCAGCAGGCCGCCAACGCCGCCGGCGCGGGAAAGCGCCACGCGGGCCTCACCGCCGTCGGGCGGTAGAACCCAGAGCGCGTTGACCGGATCGGCATCCGGGCTTTCGGGGTCCGGCCGCGCCGAGGTGAAGTACAGGCTGCCTTCCGCCGCGAACACGGCCCCGGCTTCGCCCTTGGCACTGCGGGTGATCCGCCGGGCCTGCTTCTTCCCCTCGGGGTCCAGTTCCCACAGCGCGGTGCGGTACTCGGTGCCCTTGTCGTTGAGCGTGGCCACGGTGGTGACAAGCCGGCCGCCGTCTGGGCTCAGCGCCAGCCCGCTCACCCGCGGGATGGCCAGATAATGGTCCAGATCGTGGAACGGGGTGTCGGGGTGTTCGCCCAGGGTCTGCGTGTCGGTGGAAGCCATCCCCCGATTCAACACCTCCAGTGGGCCGGATCACACCCCGTTCACTCTGAGTGAAACACTGCTTTCAGAAAAAGCCGCGTTCCGGAGTCGCAGCGGACTATCAGGGACGGTTGGCATGATGGATGCATGAACCCTGAAAAGTCCCTGCCCCGACGGTCCCTCCTGCTCGGCGCCGGCGCCATGGGTTGCGGCGCACTGGGCCTCTCGGCCTGCTCCGTTGCCCCGATCGAGTCCCCGGCTTCGACTGCCGCAGCCGGACCCTCTGTCCCGGCCGGCACCGCGGTCAGGGTCGGCAAGCTCACGGACGTGAAGGTTGGCTCTACCGCGACCGGGACGGTCAACGGCAAAGCGGTGGTCATCTTCCGGCCGGACGACAAGACGGTCCTGGCGTATGACGCCGCCTGCACGCACGCCGGCTGCCCGGTGACGCCGTCCGGCGCGGACTTCACCTGCCCGTGCCACGGTTCCTCGTTCAAGGGATCCGACGGCAGCGTGCTCAACGGTCCGGCCCGGACGCCCCTGGGCAGGCTCACCGCGGCGGTCGACGGCGAGTGGATCACAGTTACTGCCTGATCCGCCGTCGTACCCGCACGACAAAGGCGCCGGCCGCCTCCTTGAGGGAAGCG
>NZ_JBFRFD010000621.1:0-1845 GCF_052114645.1 Arthrobacter sp. 2YAF22_2 | reverse complement strand
CCGCCGCTGAGGCACCCGCCGCAGCTCCGATGGAGGCGCCGGCCGCCCCGGTCGAAGCCACCCAGGCCGAACAGGCCGCCGAAGGCAGCGACCGCACCCGCCAGCCGCGAACCCGCAACCGCCGCCGCGGCGAGGCCGCAGGCCAGACCGCAGCCCAGGGGGAGAACGCGGCAGCACCCGCCGCCGAAACCCACACGGAGCAGCCCGCCGCCGAGCAGCGCCAGGAGCGCCAGGAGCGCCACGCCGAACAGGGCAGCGACGACGGCCAGCGCCGCGAGAACACCCGCGGCCGTGGCGGCCGTGAGGACAACGCCACCGGCAGCCGCGACAACAATCGCGACAACGCCGCAAGCAGCCGCGACAACAACCGCGACAATAACCGCGATAACGACGACAGCGACGGCGGCAGCCGCCGTAACCGCCGCAACCGTCGCGACCGCAACGATCGCAACGACCGCTCCGGCGGCCAGGAGAACCGCGACAACAACTCGCGCAACGACCGCTTCCGCGACCGTAACGAACGCCGCCGCGGCCGCTCCCAGGGCCCCGACGTCGACGACGTCGAGGTCACCGAGGACGACGTGCTGCTGCCCGTCGCCGGCATCCTGGACGTGCTGGAGAACTACGCGTTCATCCGTACCTCCGGTTACCTGCCGGGCCCGAATGACGTCTACGTGTCCCTCGCCCAGGTCAAGAAGTACAACCTGCGCAAGGGCGACGCCGTCGTCGGCGCCATCCGCGCTCCGCGCGAGGGCGAAAACCAGCAGAGCAATCAGCAGCAGTCCGCCCGCCAGAAGTTCAACGCCCTGGTCCGCGTCACCTCGGTCAACGGCAAGACCCCGGAGGAGCTCAAGGACCGCGTCGAGTTCGCGAAGCTGGTTCCGCTGTACCCGTCCGAGCGCCTGCGCCTCGAGACCGACCCCAAGAAGATCGGCCCCCGCGTCATCGACCTGGTGGCCCCGATCGGCAAGGGCCAGCGYGGCCTGATCGTTTCGCCGCCGAARGCCGGCAAGACGCTCATCCTGCAGTCCATCGCSAACGCCATCACCACCAACAATCCTGAGGTCCACCTCATGATGGTGCTCGTTGACGAACGTCCCGAAGAAGTCACGGACATGCAGCGCACCGTCAAGGGTGAGGTCATCGCCTCGACCTTCGACCGTCCCGCCGACGACCACACCACCGTGGCCGAGCTCTCCATCGAGCGCGCCAAGCGCCTCGTGGAGATGGGCATGGACGTCGTGGTGCTGCTGGACTCGATGACCCGTCTGGGCCGCGCCTACAACCTGGCGGCACCGGCCTCCGGACGCATCCTGTCCGGTGGCGTCGATTCCGCCGCACTGTACCCGCCGAAGCGTTTCTTCGGTGCAGCGCGCAACATCGAAAACGGCGGCTCGCTCACCATCCTGGCCACCGCGCTCGTCGAGACCGGTTCCAAGATGGACGAGGTCATCTTCGAAGAGTTCAAGGGCACGGGCAACATGGAACTGCGCCTGTCCCGCCAGCTCGCGGACAAGCGCATCTTCCCGGCGGTGGACGTCAACGCGTCCGGTACCCGCCGCGAAGAGAACCTGCTCTCGCCGGAGGAAGTCAAGATCATGTGGAAGCTGCGCCGTGTCCTCTCCGGACTCGAAACGCAGCAGAGCCTTGAGCTGCTGACCAACAAGATCCGGGAGACCCAGAGCAACGTCGAGTTCCTCATGCAGGTGCAGAAGACGACGCTTGGTGCGAAGTCCGATAACGACAAGTAGCTGCTCTAACCGCTAGATTCTGGCGGTCCCGCGCGCTAACGCCGCACGGATTTTCCGCCCCCGCCCCTACGCCGGGTGGCTTGCGATCTACGAT
>NZ_JBFRFD010000620.1:0-1854 GCF_052114645.1 Arthrobacter sp. 2YAF22_2 | reverse complement strand
GGATGTGCGGGAGCGTCGGGTGTTTGTGGGCGGGATGTGCGGGAGCGTCGGGTGTTTGTACTAGGCGTCCGCCGCGGCTTCCTCGGGCCAGGCCATGCTCGGGCCGATCGCGTCGATGGCCTGCGAGAGCGGGATGCCGGAGCCGTCGCGCCGGCCGTGCTCGCCCGGGAGCGAGCGTGCCACCCCGCCCAGCGAGGATGCCTTCGCCGGGCCGTGGCCGGCCCAGGCGAGCAGCAGCGTGTCTTCGCCCTTGAGGAAGCGGTGGGCCCTGACGCCGGCCGTACCGCGTCCCTTGGCCGGGTATTCCGCCAGCGGCGTGACCTTGGCGGCGCCCGGCGCGGTGCCGGGCAGGGCGCCTTCGGTGCCTGCGATGGTGACCACCACGGCGGCCTCGTCGGTGGCGCGGGCCGTGCCGAAGTGCAGCACCTGGTCCCCGGCGGCGAGCTTGATCCCGGCCATGCCGCCCGCGGTGCGGCCCTGCGGCCGGACCGCGGAGGCGCTGAAGTGCAGCAACTGGGCCTGGCGGGTCACGAAGACCAGCTCGTCGTCGTCGCCGGCGGCGGAATCGACGCCCACCAAGGTGTCCTTGTCCTTGAGTGCGATCACTTCCCAGTCTTCGCGGTTGAGCGGGTAGTCCGGCTGGACGCGCTTGACCACGCCCTGGGCGGTGCCGAGGGCGAGGACCTGGTCCAGCGGGGCGAACGCGACGAGGGACTCGCCCTTGAGCAGGGTGATGAAGTCCTTGGCGGGCACGCCGCCGGCCATGTTAGGGGTGCCCGAGGTGGGCGGCAGCACGGGCATGTCCATCACCTGGAGCCGCAGCATGCGGCCCTGCGACGTGACCGCAGCGATCTCGCCGCGTGCGGAGGTCTTGATGACGGAGCGGAATACGTCATGCCGGGTCCGTGGCCCGCTCTCGGCGAGGCTGTCCTGGTTGGCCGTGCGGGCGATCTGCCCGGACACCGTCAGGATGGCCCAGCACGGGTCGTCGGCAATTTCGAGGGCGAGCGGGGCGGCCTTGCCCTTCGCGCCGGGCGCGGCGGTGAGGGCGGCGGCGACCGTGGGGGAGACGGCCTCGGATTCGAGCAGCACGGTCCGACGCGGGGTGCCGTACTTGGCGGCGAGTTCCCCGAGTTCGTCCGAGACCAGCGTGCGCAGCAGTTCGGGGGAGTCGAGGATTGCCTGCAGTTCGGCGATCTCCTTGCGGAGCTCCTCCTGTTCCTTCTCCAACTCGATCCGGGAGTACTTGGTCAGCTGCCGGAGCCGGAGTTCCAGGATGTAGTTGGCCTGGATTTCGGAGAGGTCGTAGATGGACATCAGCCGTGTGCGGGCCTCGGCGGACTCCTCCGAGGAGCGGATGATCTGGATGACCTCGTCGATGTCCACGATCGCGATGAGCATGCCCTCGACCAGGTGCAGGCGGTCCTTCTTCTTGCCGAGCCGGAAGGAGGTACGGCGGCGCACCACGTCGATCCGGTGGTTGACGTAGACGGACAAGAGTTCCAGCAGGCCCAGGGTCTGCGGCTGGCCGTCGACCAGGGTGACGTTGTTGATGCCGAACGAGTCTTCCATCGGTGTGAAGCGGTAGAGCTGCTGGAGTACTGCGTTCGGGTTGAAGCCGTTCTTGAGCTCGATTACGAGCCGCAGGCCATGCTGGCGGTCGGTGAGGTCCACGACGTCGCTGATGCCGGTCAACTTCTTGCCGTTGACCGCGTCCTTGATCTTCTCGATCACCTTTTCCGGGCCCACCATGTATGGCAGTTCCGTGACCACCAGGCCGGTGCGGCGCGCCGAGAGCTGTTCGACGTCGACTTTGGCCCGGGTCTTGAAGGAGCCGCGTCCGGTGGCGTAGGC
>NZ_JBFRFD010000619.1:0-1862 GCF_052114645.1 Arthrobacter sp. 2YAF22_2 | reverse complement strand
GCCATGTTCAGCGGCTGGCGCACCGCGGCGACGGTGGCCTTGGCGCCGCTGGCGACGTGCTGCGCGACCATCTGCGCGAAATCCATGCGGTAAACGTGGTCCGCGCCAACGACGACGACGATGTCGGGGTTGGCGTCGTGGATCAGGTTCAAAGACTGGTAGATGGCGTTGGCACTGCCCAGGAACCAGCTCTTGCCTACGCGCTGCTGGGCCGGCACCGAGGCGACGTAGTTGCCGAGCTGCGTGGACATTCGCCACGTTTCGGAAATGTGCCGGTCGAGGCTGTGGGATTTGTACTGCGTCAGGACCACAATCTGCAGATACCGGGAATTCACCAGGTTGGAAAGGGCGAAATCAATGAGCCGATAACTCCCGGCGAACGGAACGGCCGGCTTGGCCCGGTCAGCCGTCAACGGCATCAGCCGATTACCCTCCCCACCTGCGAGGACAATTGCCAAAACTTTCTTCTGCTGCGGCATAGTGATCGCTCCTGAACGCCTTCGTTGCTCCCCAAAAACCGTCCGGTATGCCCGGACGTCTTCACACTAGAACAGATCAGCCTGAAGGACTACCTTGGGGTTTGTGCGAATAGACATTGTGACCAAGGAATTTCCGCCCGAAATCTATGGGGGCGCCGGCGTCCACGTGGCCGAACTCAGCCGGGTGCTGGCCAACAGGGTGGAGCTGCACGTGCGGGCGTTCGGTGCGCAGCGCGAACCCGACTACCACGGCGCCACCGTGACGTCCTACCCCGTGCCGGAGGACCTGGCCGGCGCCAACGCCGCCGTACAGACGCTCGGCGTGGACGTGAGGATCGTGCCGGACATCGCCGGTGCCGACCTGGTGCACTCCCACACCTGGTACGCCAACATGGCCGGGCACATCGCCTCGCTGCTGCACGGCATCCCGCACGTGCTCAGTGCCCACAGCCTGGAACCGCTGCGCCCCTGGAAGGCCGAACAGCTCGGCGGCGGCTACGCCCTGTCCTCCTGGGTGGAGAAGACCGCGTACGAGTCGGCCGCCGCSATCATCGCYGTCTCSGAGGGCATGCGSCAGGACATCCTGCGCAGCTACCCCGAGGTGGACCCGGCGAAGGTCCGCGTGGTGCACAACGGCATCGACGTGAGCCTCTGGAACCGTGATGAAGGCGAGGACGCCATCCGCGCCCTCGGGATCGACCCGGCGCTRCCGAGCGTCGTCTTCGTCGGCCGGAACACGCGGCAGAAGGGTGTGCCGTACCTGCTGCGGGCCGCCGCCAAACTCCCCGCGGATGTGCAGCTGGTGCTGTGCCTCGGCGCGGCGGATACCCCCGAGCTTGCGGCCGAGACGGCCCGGCTGATCGAGGAGCTGCAGTCCCAGCGCAGCGGTGTGATCCTGGTGGAGCGGATGCTGCCGCGCCACGAGCTGATCCAGGTCCTCAGCCACGCCACGGCGTTCGCCTGCCCGTCCATCTACGAACCGCTCGGAATCGTGAACCTGGAGGCCATGGCCTGCGGCGCCGCGGTGGTGGCCAGCGCCACTGGCGGTATCCCGGAGGTGGTCCAGCACGGCGAAACCGGCCTGCTCGTGCAGCTTGAGCAGGTCACCGACGGCACCGGTACCCCGCTGGATCCGGAGAAGTTCGTCACCGAGTTTGCCGCGGCCCTGACCGAGGTGGTTTCCGACCCGGAGCGCGCCCGCGCCATGGGCCGGGCCGGCCGCCGCCGGGCCGAGGAGCACTTCTCCTGGGAATCCATCACCGAGACCACCCTCGAGGTCTACCGCTCGGTGCTGCCGCACTAGCGGCGCGTCCTTCCGGACCGCCGGACGATCAAGGGCCCGGAAACGACGACGGCGCCGCCCCCCGAGCAGGGGGCGGCGCC
>NZ_JBFRFD010000618.1:0-1864 GCF_052114645.1 Arthrobacter sp. 2YAF22_2 | reverse complement strand
CGCTACGCTGCCCCGACGGCTGCGCGGCCGCCTGAACGCGACGGCTCGCCGCTACGCTGCCCCGACGGCTGCGCGGCCGCCTGAACGCGCCAATTGACGCTGCGTACGTGCAGCAGTGGCTTACTGGCAGCGGCCGCTATTCAAGCGGAGCCGCCACAATGCCCACATCTAACAATTCCAGGATTCGGGCGATCGAACGGGCTGAATAGCCAAGCACGTCATTCTCCCCGAGGGCAAATCCATACAGGAGCGACGCTCCAATTGTTTGCATGAGCAACTGCATGTCATTGCTCCCCAGCGTTCGGCCGGTCATCCGTTCCAGCCCGATGTTCAGGGCCTCGGCCAGCAGCGGCTGGTGACTGCGGATGATCTCTTGCAGTTCAGGGTCATGGCCAGCATCCAGAATCGGATTGAGCCTAGCAGTCACCACGTTCGAGCCCAGCTTGGGGGCAAAGTAGATGGCCATCAGCCGCAGGGCAACCGACGTCAGGCTCTCCTCGCCGGGACGGCAGGCCCGGGCTACCGTGAGGGCGCTCGCAGACCGCAGGTCCTCGGCTCCTGCAACGGCGGCCCGAAACAGTTCCTTCTTGGAGGGAAAGTAGTAGTTTCCGGATCCCGCGGCCAGCCCGGCGGCCTCGGCAACGCGACGATGAGTGACGGCGGACGGCCCTTCGTCAATCAGTAATTGTGCGGCGGCCGCGGCCATCAGCTCCTGCTTCGCCTGACTGCGATGTTGCTTGATTTCCTCATCCTCTTAACCCCGCTCCCGCAGGAATAAAACCGCCGCCACCGTCGCTACATTAAAAGCCATACAACGGTATGGCTTTTCGGTTGGACCATGGCGGCCCACGCAAAGGGAAAGCGATTGCATCATGAGCATGACAACGGAAGCTCTCAAAATCGACTGGGCGACTATGCCTACCTACAACACCATCATGTCACTGGCCGCCGGGGCGGGATTGTTGGCCGTGGTCATCTTGGGCCGCGACCTCTTTCGGCTTCGCCGCAACAACGATGCAACCGTCAGCACTGACGGCTGGTCTATGGCGTTTGGCGTGCTGGGCCTGATCCTCACCACCACAGGCCTGCATATGACCCTGACCTGGCCGCTTGCGGCAGGCGGCTTCCCGTTCGACAACATCATCTTCGGCGAAACCAGCCTGGGCTTCGGCGTGCTGCTGCTCGGGGCTGCCTTTTACCTGTGGCGTCGCGGCGAGGCTCTCACCTCCGCCCCCGACCCCATTGCCCTTGCAGCTAATACGGTCCGCCCCTTGTCCCTCTTTATTGGCGGTCTGGGCCTGAGCCTGCTCGCGATCGCGGCCGCCGGCATTACCTACCAGCTTTTTGCAGCGCCGCCCCAGGAACCGATTTCGGGCGCCTTCGCTGCCTATCCCGTCATTGAAGCAACCTTTATGTCCGGGCTCTTCGCCCTTGTCGGGGTCGGTGCAGTGCTGTTTCCCTTTGCCGTTGCCAAGCTCCGCACCTCCGGGGCAGCGGCGTCGGGACTGGTCAAGATCATCGGAATAGTGTGGCTTCTGACCGGGCTGGCATTCCTGCTCTTTGGCGCCATGAACTATTTCACGCACATCGGCCTGATCGTCAACACTATGTAGGGAGTCTGGCCGGGCCCTCGTGGATGAGTCCGCGGGGGCCTACTGCTGCCCACATCTTTCAAAGCCGGCTCACCCGGTAGGCGAAATTCGCCGGCGCCAGGGACTCAATCCGGACCGATAGCACCGTGTCCGCGGCGAGCTGCACGACGTTGACCCGCGACGTGCCGCAAAGCAGGCTCAAGTCCACCAGGACGTTCTCCTTGTCCGCGATGGTGAAGGACACCCGCCGGGTACTCCGGCATGCCAAGGTG
>NZ_JBFRFD010000617.1:0-1868 GCF_052114645.1 Arthrobacter sp. 2YAF22_2 | reverse complement strand
TCGCCGAATGCGGCGGCTCGCTGTCCTGCGCCACCTGCCACGTGTTCGTCCGCGAGGACTGCCTTTCACAGCTCCCGCAGATGGAGGACATGGAGGACGAGATGCTCTACGGCACCGCAGTGGACCGCGAGGACAACTCGCGGCTGTCCTGCCAGCTCCGCCTCACGGACGAGCTCGACCTGTTCGTCACCACCCCGGAAACGCAGGTGTAGTGATGGGCACCCACGCAGTGGAGCAGGCAGCCGCCGCCGAGCAGACCGCGGCCGGCGCAGCCGTGCAGCCGGACAGCACCACCCGGACCGGCCTGCTGATCATCGGCGCGAGCCAGTCCGGCGTCCAGCTCGCGGTGTCGCTGCGGGCGCTCGGCTTCGAGGAACACATCACCCTCCTCGGTGACGAGGACCACCGCCCCTACCAGCGGCCGGCGCTGTCCAAGGAATTCCTGCAGGGCACGGTGGAGAGCGAATCGCTGATATTCCGCTCCAACGACTACTGGACCGAACACAACGTGGACCTGGTGAAGGGCGAATTCATCGTCCGGATCGACAAGGACGCGGACGGCTCCGGCGTCGCGCACTCCGCCTCCGGCAAGCAGTTTCCCTTCAAGCGGCTCGCCCTCACAGTGGGCGCCCGCGCCCGCAAGCTGGAGATCGACGGCGCGGACCTCGACGGCGTGCTGTATCTGCGCAACGCCGACGACGCCCTGGCGCTCAAGGCCCGGGTGGGGGACGCCACGGACGTGGTGGTGATCGGCGGCGGATTCATCGGCCTGGAAGCCGCGTCGAGCCTGCGCAAGATGGGCAAAAACGTCACGGTGCTGGAGTTCGGGCCGCGCCTCGTGGGCCGGGCCGTCGGCGAAGAAACCGCCGACTACTTCCTGCGGGCGCACCGGGACCGCGGGCTGGACATCCGGCTCAGCACGAGCGCCCGGCGGTTCATTGCGGAGCACGGCTCGGGCGAGGGCAGCGGGGCGGTGGCCGGCGTGGAACTCCAGGACGGCACCGTGCTGCCCGCTCAGATCGTGCTGGTAGGCATCGGCGTCATCCCCAACACCCAGTTGGCGGAAGACCTGGGCCTCACGGTAGACAACGGGATCGTAGTGGACCGCTTCGCCCTGGCCTCGGACGGCGCCACGGTGGCAATCGGTGACTGCGCCAACATGCCCAACCCGGTGCCCGGGTCCACGCCCGGCGAACGGATCAGGCTGGAAAGCGTCAACAACGCCATCGAACACGCCAAGGTCGCGGCTTACTCGCTGACCGGACGGCGGGAGGAATACGCCGGCATCCCGTGGTTCTGGTCCAACCAGGCGGACCTCAAGCTGCAAATCGCCGGCCTCTGCAACGGTTACGACCAGACTGTTCTCCGGCGGGACGAGGAGCGCGGAAAGTTCAGTGTCCTCTACTACCGGCAGGGCCGGATCATCGCCGCGGACTGCGTTAACGCGCCGCTGGACTTCATGGCCGTCAGGAACGCCCTGGCCAAGGGCCAGAACATCCCGGCGGACGCCGCCGCTGACCCGGCCACCCCCCTCAAGACGATTACGACGGACAGCTAACTGTATTCAGACAGTAGGTTGGCCGCACCCGAAGGAGCATCATGACCACCCCCGAGACTCCGGTCGCCCATGCCGACGCCGGCCCGGCTGCCCGAAGCGCGGAACCCATGTCCGCCGCCGCGGATTTTGCCGCAGCCTATCCAGCCCGCCCGGTTCCGGCCACGGGCCCGGTCGACACTGCCCCGATCGCCACCACTCCGGCCGCGCTCGAGGACCTCGACGTGCTCTGGCGTGCCGTGGTGCACGAGACACGCACCCGCGGCAACGACATCCACCTGCCGATCTCGCTCGCATTCGCCGAGCGGCTGTG
>NZ_JBFRFD010000616.1:0-1872 GCF_052114645.1 Arthrobacter sp. 2YAF22_2 | reverse complement strand
ATCCTGGCCCTGCTCGCGGAGCGGCCGATGCACGGCTACCAGATCATCAATGAGATCGAGGAGCGCAGCCATGGCAGCTGGAAGCCCAGCGCCGRCTCGGTCTACCCGGCGCTGCAGCTGCTGGCCGACGAGGGGCTTGTCAGTGCCGAGGAATCCAATGGCCGCAAGATTTACTCGTTGACTGAGGCGGGCCGGGAAGAGGTAGCGGGCGCCGATGCGTCAACGCTCTGGGATTCAACGAGCCCGGCAACAGGCACCGGGTTTACGGCACTTCCCAAGGCCGGCGTCGAGCTCGCACAGGCCGCATCCCTGGTGGGTCGCACGGGCTCCGCGAAGCAGGTGCAGGAGGCCGTGACGGTGCTCGACGAGGCCCGCCGTCGGCTGTACGCAATCCTCGCCCGGGACTGACGGGGGTGGCGTCGGTCCGCCGGGGCCGGGCAGATCCGATACCCGGCGTTGGGAACACGCGCGCCCGTTACCGTCGCATCCTGCGGTTCGCCGCATGGCATCTCGCCTTGACCTGGTGGTTCGAGCTGTTCCTCCCGCGCATCGGGCTGGTCAGGATTGCCGAACGCACGAGGACCAAGAGGATGCGGCGCTTTGCGCAGCGCTTCCATGCGCTCGCGGTGGACCTCGGCGGTCTCATGATCAAAGTTGGTCAGTTCCTGTCCTCCAGGCTGGACGTGCTTCCGCCCGAGATCACCAAGGAACTTGAAGGACTCCAGGACGAGGTGCCGCCCGTTTCTTTCGCCGCGATTCGTACCCTCGCCGAGGCGGAGCTGGGCGCGCCGTTGGATGAGTTGTTCGCCTCGGTCGACGAAACGCCGATGGCAGCAGCGTCCCTCGGGCAGGCGCACCGGGCGAAGCTTCTTCCGGGCGACGCCGCCGACACCGGGCTCGACCGCGTCGTGCTGAAGGTCCAGCGGCCGGGCATCAGCGCCATCGTCGACACCGATCTGGCGGCGCTACGCAAAGTGGGCGGCTGGCTCAGCCACGTGCGCCCGGTGTCCGATCGTGCCGATGTGCCCGCCCTGGTCGAGGAGTTCGCGCAAACCAGCCTCGAGGAGATCGACTACCTGAACGAGGCGGCGAATTCGGGGCGGTTCGCCACTGACTTCGCCGACGACGACCGGGTGGGCGTGCCCGACGTCGTCTGGGAACGGAGCACCCGGCGCGTGCTCACCCTCGAGGATGTCACGGCGATCAAGATCACGGATGCGGCGGCGCTTGCCGCGGCGGGCATCGATCCGTCCAAGGTGGCCCCGGTTTTCGCGTCGGTCATGTTCGACCAGCTGTTCACGAACGGCTTCTTTCACGCTGATCCGCACCCGGGCAACATCTTTGTCACCCCTGTCACCGATTCATCCCCGAAGCGCCCCTGGAAGCTGACGTTCATCGACTTCGGCATGATGGGTRAGGTTCCGGCGAGCACGCGCAGCGGCTTGCGGAAACTGCTCATCGCGGCCGCCTCGCGTGACGGTAAGGGGTTGATGACCGCGATCAGCGACGTGGGAGTCCTGTCGCCCTCGGCCGACACGGTCGAGCTTGAGCGGGCGATGACGCACCTCTTTGCCCGGTTTGGCGGAATGGGCTTTGCCGAGCTTCGCGAAGTGGACCCGCGGGAGTTCCGTGATTTCGCGGTGGAGTTCGGTGATGTGGTCCGCTCGTTGCCGTTCCAGCTGCCGGAAAACTTCCTGCTGATCATCCGCGCGATGTCACTGACGTCGGGGGTGTGCAGTTCACTGGACGCACGATTCAACCTATGGGACTCGGTCGAACCCTACGCAGCCCAGCTGCTGCGCGACGAGCGGGGCAACATCGTCCAAGACGCGGCACAACAGGCGCTCGGCGCCGCCACCGTCGCCCTGGGCC
>NZ_JBFRFD010000615.1:0-1875 GCF_052114645.1 Arthrobacter sp. 2YAF22_2 | reverse complement strand
CCGGACCTGGTGCTGCTGGATCTGATGCTTCCGGGCATGGACGGCATCGAAGTGTGCCGCCTGATCCGGGCCGAGTCGGATGTCCCGATCGTCATGCTGACGGCCAAAGCGGACACCTCGGACGTCGTCCGCGGGCTCGAATCCGGAGCCGACGACTACGTGCCCAAGCCCTTCAAACCCGCCGAACTCGTGGCGCGGGTCCGGGCACGGCTGCGCCCCGGGGACCAGAAAACCCCGGAAACCCTGCGGATCGCAGACGTCACGATCGACGTCGCCGGCCACGTGGTCAGCCGTGACAGCCAGCGGATTTCGCTGACCCCGCTCGAATTCGACCTGCTCGTCGCCCTTGCCCGGAAGCCTTGGCAGGTCTTCACCCGGGAGCTGCTGCTGGAGCAGGTCTGGGGATACCGGCATGCTGCGGACACCCGGCTGGTCAACGTCCACGTCCAGCGGCTGCGCTCTAAGATCGAGCGTGATCCCGAAGCCCCTGAAGTTGTATTGACGGTCCGTGGTGTCGGCTACAAAGCAGGTTCCTGAGCCGGCGGACGGCCGCCCGGCGCCCGCCAAGGAGGGCGCCGCCCCGCATCGCGTCGGACCGGAATCCGCCCCGGAGAGCGTCGCGACGGAATCCGCCCCGGAGAGCGCTGCGCCGTCCTCGTCGCGTGCGATGACCGCGCTGTTCCGTGCCCGCATCTGGGCCCGCCGGGCCCGGATCGTCAACGCCCGGGTGGTGCGGCTGGTCCTCACCGGGGCATCGCGACTGCTCCCGGCCCTGCGGTATCTGCTGCGCGCCCTGCACCGGCGCTGGCGGCGGTCGCTGCAATTCCGGACGGTGCTGACCACTCTGATGCTGGCGATCGGCTCCTTCGCCGTGGTCGGCGCCTACCTCTCGAACCAGATCGCCGACAACCTCTTCCAGGAGCGGCTGACGCAGGCGGAGTCGGAGACCCGCTACAACGTCAAACAGGTCCAAGACACGTTCGACGGCGCGCAGGTCACCGACCAGTCCAGCGTCATCACGCTGGTCTATGACACCCTGAACGCCGTCGAAGGGCGCGGCTCCGTGATCCAGCGCCGCTACGTCTTCGAGGCCATGCCCGAACAGACCAAGCCGCGCAACCGCTGGGTGGAATCACGGGCGTCCGACCAGCTCACGATCAGCGTGATCCCCACCGACCTGCGCAAGGCGGTCCAGGACTCCGGCAAGGACCAGTTCTGGGCGTCCACGCAATTCCCGGTCGGGACCGAGGACCGTCCCGGCATCGCCGTCGGCAACAAGGTGACTTTCAACGGAACCGTCTATGAGCTGTACCTGATCTACGACCTCAACACGGCGCAGAAGACACTGGACGAGATCCAGAACGTCCTGCTCGCCGGCGCCGCCGTTCTCGCCCTGATGATCGGCGCCATCGCCTGGTACGTCACGCGCAACGTGGTCAGCCCGGTCAGCCATGCCGCCGTCGTCTCCGAAAAGCTCGCCGCCGGCCAGCTGCAGGAACGCATGGTGGTCAAGGGTGAGGACGAAGTGGCCAGGCTCGGAGCCTCCTTCAACCACATGGCTGCCAGCCTGCAGGAGCAGATCACCCAGCTGGCCACCCTGTCCCAGATGCAGCAGCGCTTTGTCTCCGATGTATCGCATGAGCTCCGCACGCCGCTCACCACGGTCCGGATGGCCGCAGAAGTGCTGTACGACGCCCGCGACGAGTTCGACCCGATCAACAAGCGGTCCGCCGAGCTGCTGTACCACCAGGTGGAGCGCTTCCAGTCCCTGCTGGCGGACCTGCTGGAGATTTCCCGATTCGACGCCGGCGTGGCCATGCTCGACGCCGAACCGACCGACATCGTCCAACYGATCGGACACGTCCTGGACGGGGT
>NZ_JBFRFD010000614.1:0-1878 GCF_052114645.1 Arthrobacter sp. 2YAF22_2 | reverse complement strand
CTCCTTTGATCAAAGCGGGTTACTGATACCCAGCGTACCTGATACGCTGAGTATCGTGAACATCCTGCAGGCAGAACCCGCCGGGCCGGCCCATGCCGCCGACGGTGGCCCCCGTCCAGCGACGCCCGGCGCCAGCAGCGCACCCGGCAGCGCATCCGTCGATGGACGCGCCTCCCGCTGGCAGTCGCATCGGGAGGAACGGCGCCGCGAGCTGATCAAATCCGCGCGAAAGGCCGTGCACGTGCTCGGCAGCGAAGCGTCAATGGAGGACATCGCCACGGCCGCAGGAACCTCGAAGTCCGTCTTTTACCGCTACTTCGGCGATAAGGCCGGCCTTCAGCAGGCGGTGGGCGAAGTGGTCCTGAACCAGATGCAGCGGCGGATCCAGGAAGCCGCGCAGAGCGCCCAGACCCCGCGGGAAGGGCTCTACGCCATGGTCTCCGCCTACCTGCAGATGGCGGAGACCAGCCCGAACGTCTACACCTTTGTTACCCGCTACGCGCCGGGCGACGCCGAGAGCCACAACGGCTCAATTGCGGCGGCGGGCGCGCTGGGGCATTTCTTCGACGCGATCAGCGAGATGATCGCGCTGCCCATGCGGACCCTGCTGCGGGCCGCGCCGGGCAAGGACGCCATGATCGGCTACTGGCCGAACGCCGCTATCGGGCTGGTCCGGAATGCCGGCGAACAGTGGCTGGCGAGCCCCGACTCCCCCGCCAAGCCCGGCCAGGAAGCGATGGCCCGCCAAATCACGGACTGGCTCTGTTTCGGCGTCGCGCCCGAGCTCCAGGACCCGCCGGTGCCGTAATCCACCGCTCCCGGACAACCCCCGTGCCAGAACCACAGCCCCAGAACCACAGTGTCAGCGCCAACGAAGGAATCGACATGACTGAACTAGCCGACCGCCCTGCGGAGCCCACCACCTCCCCGGCCCTCTCGCCAAGGACTTCACCGGGCGCCCGGGCAACCGGAACCAAGACCGCAGCCGGAACACCCGCCGTCGACGTCGCCGCGCTCGGCGAACAGCTGCTGGGCAAGTGGGCCGCGGTCCGCCGGCAGGCACGGGAACTGGCCGGCCGACCGGAGCTGCACAAGACCGAGGGTCTCCCCCACACCGAGCACCGCGAGCGTGTCTTCGGCCAGCTGAAGATCCTCGTGGACAACGGCGCCGTGCACCGCGCCTTCCCGGTGGCGGTCGGTGGCGGGGACGAACACGGCGCGAATGTTGCCGGCTTCCAGGAACTGGTCATCGCCGACCCCTCGCTGCAGATCAAGGCCGGTGTGCAGTGGGGCCTGTTCGGTTCCGCGGTGAACCACCTCGGCACCGAGGAGCACCACACGCAGTGGCTGCCCGGCATCATGAACCTGGACATCCCCGGCTGCTTCGCCATGACCGAGACCGGCCACGGCTCGGACGTCGCCAGTATCGCCACCACCGCCACCTACGACCCCGCCACCGCCGAATTCGTGGTGCACACCCCCTTCCGCGCGGCCTGGAAGGACTACATCGGCAATGCGGCTTTGGACGGCCTGGCCGCCGTCGTCTTCGCCCAGCTGATCACCAACGGCGTCAACCACGGCGTGCACGCGTTCTACATGCAGTTGCGCGACCCGGAGACCAAGGAATTCCTGCCCGGCATCGGCGGCGAGGACGACGGCGTCAAGGGCGGCCTGAACGGGATCGACAACGGGCGGCTGCACTTCACGCAGGTACGGATCCCGCGGACCAACCTGCTCAACCGGTACGGCAACGTTGACGCCGACGGCAGCTACAGCTCACCCATCGCCAGCCCGGGCCGCCGCTTCTTCACGATGCTGGGCACCCTGGTCCAGGGCCGGGTCTCACTCGACGGTGCCGCCGTGACCGCATCCAAGCTG
>NZ_JBFRFD010000613.1:0-1885 GCF_052114645.1 Arthrobacter sp. 2YAF22_2 | reverse complement strand
GTTGCCGTGTAGCCCATGTCCGCCGTCGGGCGCGCTGCGAAGTCGCCGCCGCGGCCGAGGTCGAAGATGGCGGCCGCGGGCACGATTGGGACTACTCCCCCGGTGACGGCGAAGCCGCGGCCGTTTTGCTCGCACCAGCGCTGGGCGCCGTGTGCGGCTGCCAGCCCGAAGGCGCTGCCGCCGGTGAGGACCACGGCGTCGACGGCGGTGGTCAGGGTGGTGGGGTCGAGAGCGTCGGTTTCGTGCGTGCCGGGACCACCGCCGCGGACGTCGACCGAGCCGACGGTACCGGGCGGCGGCAGGACCACCGTCACGCCGCTCAGCCAGCCCTCCCCGGTCCGGGAGGCGTGGCCCACGCGGATTCCGGGCACGTCTGTGATCGCTGTCATGGCTCCATTGTGCCAAACGAACACTGTGGCCTACTGCAACCAACCGGAGGGTGAACGGGCGACGAAGCCTGGCATAACAAAGCTCTGACAAGGCCTCATGCGGGGTACCGGCCCCAACCGGTGTGGTGAAGTGTTTGTTGATCCTCCACCCAACCGCCCGTCATCGACAGGCCCGGATCCGTTAGAGACCCCATGACAAAACAATTACTGGACAGTCCTGCGGCCACCGCCGCGGCCGTCACTCCGGACCAGCGCAGGGGACGCTGGTCCGCCCGGTCCCGCCGGGACTTCATCGTGTTCCTGGCCCTGGCCTTGCCGAACCTGGCATTGATAGCGGTGTTTACCTATCTCCCGCTGATCAACAACATCTATTACTCGACGCTGGACTGGACGTTGGGCTCTGCCTCCGCCACAGTCGTCGGCTTCGACAACTACATCAACTTCTTTACCAGCACCGACGCCCCCAAGGTACTGGGGACCACGGCCGCCTTTACCGTCGTCACCGTTGGCGGTTCGATGGTCCTCGGGTTGCTGGTGGCCCTCGCCCTGAACTCCAAGGTCCGTGGCACCACCTTCGCCCGGTCCGCCGTCTTCGCCCCCTATGTGCTCAGCGGGGTCGGCGTCGGACTGGTGTGGCTGTTCATCTTCGACCCCGGCTACGGGGTGCTGTCCTGGCTCCTGCGCGGCATCGGCCAGCAGAGCCCGCAGTGGATCAACGACCCGCAGCTGTCCCTGGTCATGGTGATCGTCGTCTACATCTGGAAGAACCTCGGCTATTGCGCCGTCGTCTACCTCGCGGGTCTCCAGTCGCTCCCCCAGGATGTGATGGAAGCGGCCTCGCTGGACGGCGCCAGCGGTTTCCGCCGTTTCGTCGGCATGTCGGTTCCGCTGCTCTCCCCCACCACGTTCTTCCTGCTGATCACCACSATGCTSAGYTCSYTGCAGGCMTTCGACCTGATCCGSATCATGACCCCGCTCGGCAACGGCACGTCCACCCTGATCTACGAGGCCTATCTCCAGGCGTTCGGCGCCTACAACCGGGCCGGTTACTCGGCATCCATCTCCGTGGTCCTCTTCGCGATCCTGCTCATCATCACCGTGCTGCAGCTGCGGTTCGTCGAACGGAAGGTGCACTACTCGTGAGCACGCTCTCTCCTGTTAGTCCCGATCCGGCCAAAACCTCGGGGTACACCCCCGACGGCGGTCCGCAGGTCCCGGTGCAGCGCAGCCGCCCTTTCTCCCGCGCCAACCTGGTCCAGACGATCGCCGGCGGTTACATCCCGCTGATCGTGGCCAGCCTCGTGGTGGTCGTGCCGCTGCTGTGGATGTTGCTGAGCTCCTTCAAGCAGCCCGGCGAGATCGTCACCACCGATCTCAAGATCCTGCCGGAAGGCCTCAACCTGGACAATTACCGCGTCGCCATGACTACCGTGCCGTTCGGCCAGTTCTTCGTGAACAGCCTGATCGTCACCACCGTGGGCTCCACGGTGAAAGTG
>NZ_JBFRFD010000612.1:0-1886 GCF_052114645.1 Arthrobacter sp. 2YAF22_2 | reverse complement strand
GCCGGCGTCGTGCAGGTCGCGGAGGGCCTCGGAGATTTCCTCGCGGGTCTCGCCCATGCCCAGGATCAGGTTGGATTTGGTCACCATGCCGAGCTTGCGGCCCTGGGTGATGACATCCAGGGACCGCTCGTAGCGGAACGCGGGACGGATCCGCTTGAAGATCCGCGGGACGGTCTCGACGTTGTGCGCGAACACCTCGGGCTTGGAATCGCAGATCGCCGCGATGTGCTCGGGCTTGCCGGAGAAGTCGGGGATCAGGAGTTCGACGCCGGTGCCGGGGTTCAGTTCGTGGATCTTGCGGACCGTTTCGGCGTAGAGCCAGACGCCCTCGTCGGCGAGGTCGTCGCGGGCCACCCCGGTGACGGTGGCGTAGCGCAGCGCCATGGCCTGGACCGAGCGGGCCACTTTGGTGGGTTCGAACATGTCCACCGGGGAGGGCTTGCCGGTGTCGATCTGGCAGAAGTCGCAGCGGCGGGTGCATTCGGAGCCGCCGATCAGGAAGGTGGCTTCCTTGTCTTCCCAGCATTCGAAGATGTTGGGGCAGCCGGCCTCTTCGCAGACGGTGTGGAGGCCTTCCTTCTTGACCAGGTTTTTGAGCTGGACGAACTCCGGGCCCATCTGGACCTTGGCCTTAATCCATTCGGGCTTCCGTTCCACCGGGGTGGCCGCATTTCGCTGCTCAATGCGCAGCATCTTCCGGCCTTCTGGTGCCAGTGTCACAGTAGGGCTCCTTCATGGGTTGCAACTAGGGCTTCTTCATTGTTGCGCAGTTCCTCGATGATCCGCGAAACGAGGTCGGCCGGAGTGATGTCCCGGCCGATCTCCTGTGCGATCGTGGTGACGCCGGCGTCGGCGATGCCGCAGGCAATGATCTGGCCGTAGGGGGCGAGGTCGTTGTTGCAATTGATGGCGAAGCCGTGCATGGTCACGCCCTCGTGGACCCGGATGCCGATGGCGGCAATCTTGCGTGCCGGGCCCTTCTCGTCCTGTTCGAGCCAGACGCCGGCGCGGCCCTTGATCCGAACGGCGTCGATGCCGTAGTCGGCCAGGACGGCGATGATGACGGCTTCGAGCCGCTCGACGTAGTCCCGGATGCCGGCCGGGTTCTTCAACTTGATGACGGGATAGCCCACCAACTGGCCCGGGCCATGCCAGGTCAGCTTGCCGCCGCGGTCCACCGGCACCACGGGGGTGCCGTCGAAGGGGCGTTCATGGTCCTCGGTGCGTTTACCGGCGGTATACACCGAGGAGTGTTCGAGTAGCAGAACGGTGCTGGGTGCGGTCCCGGCGACGACTTTCTCGTGGAGTTCGCGCTGGACGTCCCAGCCGCGGGTGTAGTCGACGAAATCGGGAGCGAGACCCAGCTGGGAGAACTGAAGAGTCATGGCATTCAGCTTAGTCCCCGGCCGTCGCGCCTACTGATTCTGTGGCGAAGCTCTCATGCCTGTGGATAACTTCTGCGGGGATCACGGGGATCGGCTATTCCTGAGCTATGAATGAATACGAGCTGTCTTCGCGTCCGGATCCCGGACCGGCTCCGGAGGTCTCCGGTTACGACGTCGGGCGGCTGTTGGGCCGCGGCGGCACGGCTGCCGTCTGGCTCGCCACGGACCGGGCGTCGGGTCGGGACGTGGCGCTCAAATGCTTCGCGCCGGCCCGCCCCCGCCGGGCCGTCGCCGGGGACCGGCCGCCGCCCGGGGCCGCCGAGGATGCGGTGCGCCGAGAGGTGCGGATCCTCTCCGCCCTGGACCACGAGCACCTGGTCAAGGCGCAGGCCGTGGTGCGGGTGCGCCACCGGACCGGCGGCGACGGGCTGGGGCTGGTGCTGGACTACGCACCGGGTGGATCGCTGGCGGAGCTGCTGGCGGCCCGCGGCAGCCTGGGCC
>NZ_JBFRFD010000611.1:0-1886 GCF_052114645.1 Arthrobacter sp. 2YAF22_2 | reverse complement strand
GGGGCACATCGCGATTGTCGCGGGCTTCCAGGGCATGAGCCGCGTCACGCACGAGATCACCACGCTGGGCCGCGGCGGTTCGGACACGACGGCGGTGGCGCTGGCCGCCGCCCTTGAGGCCGACGTCTGCGAGATCTACACGGATGTCGACGGGATCTACACCGCGGACCCGCGAGTGGTCCCGTCCGCCCGGAAGATCGACCGCATCTCCAGTGAGGAGATGCTGGAACTCGCGGCCTCCGGCGCCAAGATCCTGCACCTGCGCTGCGTGGAATATGCGCGCCGCTTCGGGATGCCGCTGCACGTCCGGTCCTCATTCAGCCAGAACGAAGGCACCTGGGTCCTGCCCAGCGCCGATGACAAGATCACGATTCAAGAGGGAGTTGCCTTGGAGCAGCCAATCATCTCCGGCGTTGCACACGACCGTTCCGAAGCCAAGGTCACGGTGGTCGGCGTTCCGGACATCCCCGGCAAGGCTGCAGCCATCTTCCGGGTGATCGCCGACGCGCATTCCAACATCGACATGATCGTCCAGAACGTCTCCACCCACGGCACCGGCCGGACGGACATCTCCTTCACCCTGCCGATCGTCGAAGGGGCCGACGCCCTCGACGCCCTCCGCGCCGCCCAGGCCGAAATCGGCTTCGAAAACATCGAGTACAACGAAAAGATCGGCAAGCTGTCGCTGATCGGCGCCGGAATGCGCTCCCACCCGGGCGTCTCGGCACGGTTCTTCGCCGCGCTCTCCGAGGCCGGAATCAACATCAACATGATCTCCACCTCGGAAATCCGCATCTCGGTGGTAACCCACGCCGACCTGCTCGACGATGCAGTGCGCGCCATCCACAAGGCGTTCGACCTGGACAGCGACGACGAGGCCACAGTCTACGGCGGCACGGGCCGCTAGACGGCGGGCCGGTGGCCACCACACCGCCCGCGGACGCCACACCAAAGGGAGCAGCAAACTGCTGCTCCCTTTTCGGTTTCGCCTCCGGGCGCGGGCCGGGTCAGACCTGTTCCTTCGGGAGGTCTTCCCGGCGGACGGCGTAGTGATGCCCCTGAGAGTCCGTCTCCACCTCGAAGTCTGCGAGGTCGGTCTCCGAGGCTTGCTCATAATCATCGTGCGAGTGCACGACCGGCGAGGTGTAGTCCCCCCGCGAGGCGGGGCCAAAGAGGAACCATGCCCAGTTCGACGGGTGCAGGCGCTGCCTCAGTGCAGCCTTCCTCAGTGCGTATGCCACATTTCCACCCCCTTCCCGCTGACAGATCAGACGGAACAGACGTGGCGCGGGCCGCGCCAGTGACCCAATTTTACGCCCGACGGCGGCAAAAGGCTCGGGCGGGAGACCGGAAGACGGAGACCGGACCCTGAACGTGGGCAGSCGGGGCGATGCCGGGCTGAGGGGCCGGGCTAGCGCAGGGATTTGTCGTCGGGGTTCCGCGGCACTACGTAAGTGCTGCCGTCCGGCCGGTGGAGGGTCTCCCACTGCTGTGCCTCGGCCTCCCGCTGTGCCAGCAGCTGGCGGTTCTGCTCCGTCATCTCATGACCCAGCGAACTGCGGTTGGCAGGCCCGATGATCGCCCGCAGTTTCCCGGTCGCACGCATGAACCGCTGGGCGGCGTTCTCCTTGGCCATCGCTACCTAACTCCTTCGAAGCTGTCGTGTCACCAGTGTACGCTAATCATTAGTGCACTAACTATTACTAAGGAGGGCCAGATGCCCGACGCCGCCGGAACCGTCCCCGTGGACGAGGACCTTCTGCTGGAACATCAGCTCTGCTTCGCCCTGACCGTCGCATCCCGCAGCGTCGTGGGGGCCTACAAGCCGGTGCTCGACGCGCTCGGGCTCACCCACCCGCAGTATCTGGTGATGCTGTGCCTATGGG
>NZ_JBFRFD010000610.1:0-1897 GCF_052114645.1 Arthrobacter sp. 2YAF22_2 | reverse complement strand
GGGCATCATCGGGCACGCGGTTCTGGCGTGGGACGACGAGGTCGAAACGGTGGACGGCATCCGGATCAGCACGCGCGCCCGGACGTGGCTCGATCTGGCCCGACGGTTGAGCCTGTACGAACTGGTCTGCACGGGAGACGAGCTCGTTCGGATTCCCCGAATAAGCCTGGAGGGCCGGAGCGAGCCTTTCGCGACCGTTGACGGGCTGCGGTCGATGGTAAACCGCCATTCAAATCTGCAGGGGATCGTCCGCGCCCGAGCAGCTCTTGAGCTGATGCGAGTAGGATCCGACTCCGGTCCGGAGACGCTGCTCCGCCTGGCAATGCGCGACGCCGGCCTCCCGGAGCCGGATCTCCAGCTTTCGTTGCGCCCGGGGAGTCCGGGCTCGCCGACGGCGGATCTCGGGTACCGCCGCCGTCGTCTGGCAGTCCAGTACGACGGGGGCCATCATCTGTTGCCCGCCCAGATCTTTAGTGACCGCCGTCGCGACAAGGCTTTCGAGTCGGCGGGATGGACTGTCCTAATCCTGACAAAAGACGATCTCGCCGACGGCTTCGCAGGCGCCACCGCCAAGATCAAGCGGATTCTGCGTACCGCGTACCTCAGCCCGCCGTCGGCGGCAGGCTTCTCTCGGACGGGCTGAGGGAGCGTCCGGGAGAAAAGCGCCGAACCTGCGGGAGCGTCCGAAAGAGTACCGCCAGAGGTGAGGGAGGGTTCGCGGGACGCACAACGCTCCCGCACCAGAGGTGCGGGAGCGTTGTGTTGAAACTTGCCAGAAGTGCGGGCGCGTTGTGTTGAATCGTGCCAGAATTGCGGGAGCGTCCGCGGGCACCCGAACGGCGTGGGGCTTTAGCGCTCCAGGTCGCCGCGGATGAAGGCCTCGACCTTTTCACGGGCGAGGTCGTCGTTGAACTGCTCCGGCGGGGACTTCATGAAGTAGCTTGACGCGGAGAGCAGCGGGCCGCCGATGCCGCGGTCCAGGCCGATCTTGGCTGCCCGGATGGCGTCGATGATTACGCCGGCGGAGTTGGGCGAGTCCCAGACCTCCAGCTTGTACTCCAGGGACACCGGCGCGTCGCCGAAGTTGCGGCCTTCGAGGCGGACAAACGCCCATTTGCGGTCGTCGAGCCACTGCACGTAGTCCGACGGCCCGATGTGCACATCGCGGGGCGCGATGTCGGCTTCGACGTTGGAGGTCACGGCCTGGGTCTTGGAGATCTTCTTGGACTCGAGGCGGTCGCGCTCCAGCATGTTCTTGAAGTCCATGTTGCCGCCGACGTTCAGCTGGTAGGTGCGGTCCAGGGTGACGCCGCGGTCCTCGAAGAGCTTGGCCATGACGCGGTGCGTGATGGTGGCACCGATCTGGCTCTTGATGTCGTCGCCGACGATCGGCACGCCGGCCGCGGTGAACTTGTCCGCCCACGCCTTGGTTCCGGCGATGAACACGGGCAGCGCGTTAACGAAGGCCACGCCGGCGTCGATCGCGGCCTGGGCGTAGAACTCGGCGGCTTCCTGGGATCCCACGGGCAGGTAGCAGACCATCACGTCGACCTTGGCGTCCTTGAGGGCCTGTACGACGTCGACCGGTTCCTCCGGGGACTGCTCAATGGTCTCGAGGTAGTACTTGCCGAGGCCGTCGAGGGTCGGGCCGCGCTGGACGGTGACCCCGGTCGGCGGGACATCGGCGATCTTGATGGTGTTGTTTTCGCTGGCGAGGATCGCTGCGGAGAGATCCTGGCCCACCTTCTTGCCATCGACGTCGAACGCGGCAACGAACTGCACGTCGTTGACGTGGTACTTGCCGAACTCCACGTGCATCAGACCCGGGATCGTGGCCTGGGGGTCGGCATCCCGGTAGTACTGGACACCCTGGACCAGCGACGTGGCACAGTTACCC
>NZ_JBFRFD010000609.1:0-1897 GCF_052114645.1 Arthrobacter sp. 2YAF22_2 | reverse complement strand
GCAGGGCCAGTCCCAGCTGGCCGAAGGACTCGGACTGTTGCGTGGTGGCTCCGCCGATCTCCGCGGTGACGCCCGGCGGCAGCTGGACCGACTTGAGCCGTGCCTGCACCTCGGTGCTGACTGCGCCGAGGTTGCCGCCCGACGGCGTGACGGAGACTCGTGCGGTCCGCTGGCCGTTGCTGGCCGTGATGGAGACCGGAACGTCCAGCTGTTCCACCGAGGCGATCGAGGACAGCGGAACGGGCCCGCGCGCCGTCGGCAGCGGGAGGGCCCGGACGGCGTCGATGCTGGTGAAGCGGGTGCCTTCGCCGATCCGGACCGGGAAATCAGTGGTGCCGATACGGACGGTACCGCCCGGGACAGGACTGATGGTGGAGGCCAGCACGCCCGCCACCTGCTGCTCGTTCAGGCCGGCCGCGACGGCCTTGGCACGGTCCACTTTGACCTGGACCACGGGCTGGCTCGCCGCCAGGTTGGTGCTGACCTCGGAGGAACCGGGAACGCCGTCCATGGCCTTAACCATGGCGTCGCTGGCGGTCTGGAGGTCGGCGGACGTGGCGGCCTTGAGGGTGATGTCCACGGTCGACGTCGTGCCGAAGCCGCCTTGCTGCGAGCCGACGGTGATCTTGCCGGCGTCGCCGATCTTGGCAAGTTCGCCGCGCACGGTGTCCTGCAGCTTGCCCTGGTCCGTCTTATCGTCGGTGACCACGGTAAAGCTGGAATTCGCTGCCCCGGCGGACAGCAGCGCGGAGAAGCCGGACTGGGCGTTGCCGGTGGTGACCTGGACGTCCTTGATTCCGTCGATGCCGCGCAGCACGTTCTCGACCTTGATGGCGGCGGCACTGCCCTCGGCCAGGCTGGTGCCGGCCGGGAGCGCCTGCTTGACCGTCATGCTGTTCTCGCCGGAGCGGCCCAGGAGGTCGGTGGCGAGCAGCGGGGTCATCGCGGCCGTCCCGCCAAGGACCAGGACGGCAGCGATCAAGGTGATTACGGGGTGCCGCTGGGTCTTGGTGAGGATCGGGAGGTAGCCGCGCTGCAGGAGGCCGCGCTGCTCGGCATCGTGCGCTTTCGCCGCGGTTTCCCGGGCGGAGGCTTCGGAGACGTAAGCGCCGGCCTTGTCCGCCGGTGTCCGCAGGAACCAGTACGCCAGCACCGGGACGATGGTCAGGGACACCAGCAGCGAGGACACCAAAGCGATGGTGACGGTGAGCGCGAAGGGCCGGAACAGCTCGCCGGCCAGCCCGGCCACGAAGGCAATCGGCAGGAAAACCGCCACCGTGGTGAGCGTGGACGCAGTAATCGCGCCGGCGACCTCCCGGATGGCGGTCAGGATGGCGGTGATCTTGGTCTCGCCGTAACTGAGGTGCCGCTTGATGTTCTCAATCACCACGATCGAGTCGTCCACCACGCGGCCGATCGCAATGGTCAGCGCGCCGAGGGTGAGGATGTTCAGCGAGTAGCCGGTCGCGGAGAGTCCGATGAAGGTGATCAGCAGGGACAGCGGGATGGACACCGCCGTGACCAAAGTGGAGCGGACCGAGAGCAGGAACACCAGGATGACGGCGACGGCGAAGCCAAGGCCCAGCAGGCCCTCAGTGGTGAGGTCCTTGATGGACTTCTCGATGAACGGCGCCTGGTCGAACACCGGGGTGAATTTGGCGTTGGAGCCCAGCTCGGCTTCGAGCTGCGGAATGGCATCCTTGACCGCGTGGGAGATGGCCACCGTGTCGCCCTCGGGCTTCTTGGTGACGGACACGGCCAGGGTTTCCTTGCCGTTGGTCCGGGTGATCGAGGTGCGGGCGTCCTCGGCAATGCTGACATCCGCGACGCTGCCGATGGTCGCGGCATTGCGGGCGCCCCCCAGCGGCAGGGACTTCACGGCGTCGAGGGAATCCAC
>NZ_JBFRFD010000608.1:0-1906 GCF_052114645.1 Arthrobacter sp. 2YAF22_2 | reverse complement strand
GAGATAGCCCGTCCACAACAGTGCGATGGCGATGAACCAGATGGTGGGTAGCAGTTCCATGCTGAGTATCCTCTACGACTTCTTCGGGGACGTTAGTAGGCGAAGGCCAAGACGTCGTCGGCTTCGGGTTTGGCGGGGGTTCCGCCGGACGGGGACTGGTCGTCATTTTCGTCCGCCGGGGCCAGGACGAGTTCGGGCATCGCGGAGACCACGCCACCCCGGATGTACTTCACCAGCAGCTTCACCTCCACCACCAGCAGCACCCCGTAGACGGCGCTCAGCACAATCAAGGACGTGAGCAGCTCCCCGGCGGAGACCCCCGGGGAAACGGCTGCGGCCGTGAACATGAACACCTGGTCGATGCCGTTGAGGTCCGGGTTGGGCGCCACCACGAAGGGCTGGCGGCCCATCTCGGTGAAGATCCAGCCGGCGGCGTTCGCGCCGAACGGGGCCAGGATGCCGAATACGGCGAGCCGCATGAGTCCGCGGGAGGCCGGGACGGTTCCCTTGCGGGTGGCCCAAAGGGCCACGAGCGCGGCCAGCGCCGCCACGCCGCCGAAGCCGATCATCATCCGGAAGCCCCAATAGGTGACCTCCATGACCGGGACGTACTGGATCTCCTGGCCGGCCCGGTCACCGTAGATCGGGTTGTTGGGCAGGTGGGTGCCGTAATCCGCCTTGTACTGGTCCTGCAGGCTGTTCACGCCCTTGACCTCGGTGTTAAAGTCGCCCTTGGCCAGGAAGGACAGAATGCCGGGGACCTCGATCACGGCGACGACGTCGTCGCAGTTCTTGGAGCCGACGTTGCCGATACTAAGCACGGAGAAGCCGGTGCCGTCGTGGCAAGCGGCCTCGGCGGCGGCCATCTTCATGGGCTGCTGTTCGAACATGAGCTTGCCCTGCAGGTCGCCGGTGATCGCGGTCCCGGCGAAGGAGATCATCGCGACGACGGCGCCGATCCGCAGGGAGCGGATCCAGACGGCGTGGTCCGCACGGTCCCGGCCCGGAATATCCGACTCGCCGGGGATCACCTTGCCGTCAGCCCCGACCGTGTCGATSCCGTCRTGGCGSCGGCGCCACAGGTGGTACCAGGCGATGCCGAGCAGGAAACCGCCGGCGACGGCGAGTGCGCCGAAGAGGGTGTGGGGCACCGCCACCAGGGCGGTGTTGTTGGTGAAGACGGCCCAGGCGTCGGTCATCACGGGCCGCCCGTTAATCATCTCGACGCCCACCGGGTGCTGCATCCAGCTGTTGGCCACGATGATGAAGTAGGCGGAAARGACCGAGCCGATCACKGCGATCCAGAGGCAGGCCAGGTGGACACCTCGCTTGAGCTGCTTCCAGCCGAAGATCCACAGGCCCAGGAASGTGGATTCCACGAAGAACGCCAGCAGCGCCTCCAAGGCCAGCGGTGCGCCGAAGACGTCCCCGACGAAGCGGCTGTACTCGCTCCAGGCCATGCCGAACTGGAAYTCCTGSACGATGCCGGTKGCCACGCCCATGATGAAGTTAATCAGGAAGAGCTTGCCCCAGAACTTCGTCATCCGCAGATACTCGGGCTTGCCGGTGCGGTACCAGAGGGTCTGGATCACCGCCACGACAAGGCCGAGACCGATTGTCAGCGGCACCATCATGAAGTGATAGACGGTGGTAATGCCGAATTGCCAGCGTGCAATTTCCAAGGCTTCCAAGGCAGTCCCTTTGGCTAGGTTCCCGAGATCTTCTAATTTTCTACGTTGCGTAGAAATAATACTTCTACAGAGTGTAGAACAATTGCGCACCGTCCCGCACCCCAGCGTCGCATGGCACAGGCCACCCCGCAATGGAGTTGCCGGAGTGCCCGGGGACGCCGGCTCCGGCCGCGCCGTCAGCTGAGGCGACACGCCGCAGGGATGCTGTTCTACCT
>NZ_JBFRFD010000607.1:0-1937 GCF_052114645.1 Arthrobacter sp. 2YAF22_2 | reverse complement strand
GTACTGGGTTCCTGCCCTGGCAGTGGTTGGGTTGATTGCGCTCGCGGCAGCCGGCGTCGGGACAGCCCTTGGCGGCATATTCCGCCGGATCGCACCCGTATCGGCGGCCGGCATCAACGTGGCGATCTACCTGTTTTTCCTCAGCGGCGGGATCGGTGTGGCGGCCTTCCTGCCCGAGTGGATTCAGGCCATCGCCCACTTCACTCCAACTTTTTACGGCGTGGACGCGTTGGAGGCGGCGGTCTTCTACCAGTCAACCGACAACCTGGGCCGGGACGTGGCCGTACTGGTGCTGACGGCCGCCGGCGGACTCTTTGTGGGCATCCTCTCGCTCCGACGGCGGCTCGTTGCCTTCTAAAAAATCTACTGCGACTCGGAGTAGACAACCTCAATCGTGGTTGTTTCGTCGGCCGGCCGTCCATAAATCAGCGCGTAGCGCGAGTACGGCTCAGGCCGTCCATCTCTTGTGAAATGTTGGTCCTCCCAGCGAAGGAAAACCTCGAAGGGATTTCCGTTTGCCGCCTCTATGCCCCATTTGATGACGTCCGTGACCTGCTCGGCGTCGGTGACATCCCATTCATCAACTAACCAGGCGAAATCCGGTGCAGGAGGAGGAGTCCAGAAGCGCACCCTGTACATCGGCGCGGAGTCATCACCGCCAACGGAATCTCTCGAATCAGCTCGCACGCTGCGCATAGCCCGAGCCTAGGCGCCGGAACGAGTCTGAAGAATGTCGCACCCGCTGACCGTGTTGCGGACGCTCCCCCAACCGTCGCTCCCCTTGTGGTCACTCACGATTGTCCCCCATAACGCCGGTAATCCGCCGCTTCCTCCCCCGCTCGAYGATGGAACGTCGAAGCGATACCAAAGGACGTGCGGATCATTAAATGTCGGTGCCTCCTCGTAGTGTTTGGGTATGGAAAGCAGCGTGGTTTTGAGTGCGGAGATCGGGGAGGCGGTGGCGGCCGTCGCCGCGTCTGCTGCTGCGCTTGCTGCTTTGATCGGTGCCGACACCCACGCCGACGCCAATGCCGACTTCGCTCCCGACGCGGATCCGTTGCGTGCTGTGGCGGAGGCGTGCCTGGACGGTCTGGCCGAGGYCGCCCGCGGTGAGGCCCGGTTCGCGGCGCTGAAGGCGAGGCTGGCCGCCGAGTACGTGCGGGCSGCCGAGGCCCTGGCCGCGCCGGCGGCATCCCYTCAGGAGCACACCGCGCAGGAAATGGCGGTCGTGGCCGAGGTCGCCTGYGTCCTGACSGTCAGCGAACGAACCGCCGGAGSGCTCCTCGCCGAGTCCCTTGCGTTGACGACGGGMCTGCCCGTGAGCCTGGCCGCTTTGCAGGCCGGGACGATTTCCTGGCAACACGCCCGGATCGTCGTCGACGAAACCTCCGGCCTGGATCCGGCCGGCACGGCGGCCCTGGAGGCGCACTTCCTGGACCCGGCAGCGCCCGACCCGGCGCGCGGCTGCCCGGCAGGGGAGCTCGTGCCGGGCCGGTTCCGCGCCAAGGCCCGTGCCTGGCGCGAACGCCACCACCCGGTCAGCATCGAGGAACGCCATGCCAAGAGCGCGACGGACCGCCGGATCGAATACTCCCCGGACCGGGACGGCATGGCCTGGCTCTCGGCCTACCTCCCGGCGGCCACGGCCGCGGGGATCTGGGACCGGACCACCGCCGCCGCCCGCGCCCTGCAGGGCCCCGACGAGGCCAGAAACCTCAGCCAGCTCCGCGCGGACGTCGCCGCGGGCTGGCTCCTCACCAACGGAATGCCCGACAGCCTGACCGGCGTGGCCGGTGGTGCGGGTGGGGGCGTGGCGGGTGGAGTTCCGTCGCCGCGGGCGCAGGTCCTCATCATGGTCCCGGCCCTGTCGCTGCTGGGCGCCACGGAGGAACCGGCCGTGCTGGACGGGTACGGTCCGATTCCGCCGTCGATGGCCC
>NZ_JBFRFD010000606.1:0-1941 GCF_052114645.1 Arthrobacter sp. 2YAF22_2 | reverse complement strand
GCGACGGCGGGCTCCGCAGTGCGCAGTCCCGGACCGGTGACTGCCGCGACCCGGACGCACAGCACGTCGGGCAGATGCGAGGCGACCTCGGTGAAGTGTTCGCCCTCGTCGGCGCTGGCGTAGACGCTGCCGCCGCGGGTGCCGAAATAGACCCCGGCGGGTTCGGCCGTGTCGACGCAGGCCGCGTCCCGGAGGACCACGTTGTAYTCCGCCTGCGGCAGCCCGGCGTCCAGCCGCTTCCAGCTCGCGCCCGCGTCGTCGGTCCGGTGCACGGCAAGCTTTCCATCCGGCGGGATCCGCTCGCCGTCGGCCTTCAGCGGGATGACCCAGGCCGTGCCAGAGCGGCGCGGGTGGGTCAGCATGACGAAGCCGAAATCGGCGGGCAGGCCTTCGGCGATGGACTCCCAGTTCTCGGCGCCGTCGTCGCTGCGGTACACGCCGTGGTGGTTCTGCGCGTACAAACGGCCGTCGACGGCGGCATCCGCGGCGATCTTGTGGACGCACTGGCCGAACTCGGGGTAAGGGTCGGGGTTGAAGCGGGCCGAGATTCCCTTGTTCCGCGGCTCCCAGGACGCCCCGCCGTCAAGCGACCGGTAAACGCCGCCGGTGCTCATCGCCACGTGCACCTTGTCGCCGTCCGGGTTGACCACGATCGAATGTGCCGCGGCCCCGCCGTAGCCGGCACCCCATTCGCTGCGGTGCGGGTGGTCCCACAGGCCGCGGTTGAGTTCGAAGTGCTCGCCGCCGTCGGTTGATTTCCACACCGAAATCGGCTCGCAGCCCGCCCAGACGACGCCGGGACGCGAGTCGGCGTCGGGGTGGATCTGCCACACCCGTTCCAGCGCGGCATCCGTGTCCTCGGGGAAACGGATGGCGCCGTTCTCCGGCTCGGTCCAGGTTTTGCCCAGATCGTCGGAATGAAAAACGGTGGGCCCCCAGTGCTCGGAGCGGACCCCGACCAGGATCCGTGTCCGGCCCTCGCGGGTGTCAATGCCGATGCTGGGGATCTCGCTCATCAGGAAATGCGGGCCGGTAAGGGACCAGTTTTGGCGGTCCGGACTGCTGGCCAGCCAGAGGCCCTTCTTGGTGCCGATCGCCAGGACATAACTTTCTGAAGTTGCCATGCCCTACATGGAACCACCGCTGACCGGCACCCGCAATGGTTTTTCGCTACCCGGTGGACGAATCCGGACGCGGGGCCTGCCGTGGCCGGCGAGCCTTCGAGGGGCCAGAATGGAGCATGCCCGCCGAACACACCAGCCCCCCAGACGGGCTCCCTGACCCCTCCGACCGGGACGCGGTGATTGCCGGCTACCGCAGAAACTGTGCGGAACTGGAGGCCGGTCTGGCTGCCGCCACGCCGGAGTGGCTGCAGCGGCGCAGCGCGGGGACCCGCTGGAACAACGAGGAACTGCTGTTCGACGTCGCCAATTACTGGGGCTCCAGAGCGGGTGCACGCGTCTACAACCGCCGCAGGATGGCAGCGAAACTTCGGCGGCTGACTTCACGCCTGGTACGCGGACTGGCGAAGGAAACCCCTGCCGACCTGGGCCGCGCGATGTCCTTTCCCGCGCGCTGGGATCCGTTCTTCCGGGCGACGATGTCCCTGGCGGACGTCTGTGCTTACCCCACCGAGCACTTTGACTTTCACGCGGGCCAACTGTCCGCGGACGGTCCGGTCCGCCAACATTTCACGCCGCGGCGGGCCCCGAAAAAATAAAGCGAAAGTAGTTATTCGAGGTGCTGGCGGATGGTCGCCGCCGCCACGTAAGGTTGAATTCGTAGGCGGGAAACCTCCTACCCCATAGCTGCTCCGGAGTGCGTATCCCCCAATAACGCACTCCGGAGCTCTTTAATTTCCGGACCGCACCTTGCAAGGTTTGATACCCCCTGGGGGTACTTGCCATATACCCCCGGCGGGTATATGTTGAGGGCATGAAC
>NZ_JBFRFD010000605.1:0-1941 GCF_052114645.1 Arthrobacter sp. 2YAF22_2 | reverse complement strand
GTCCGTGCGGACCTCGGTCGCGTCGTCCTTGAAGCGCTTGAGCGTCTCAACGGTGAGGTTGTCGCCGATGATCTTGCCGTCGCGGCTGATGCGGGCCTTCGTGTTGCGCCGGATAACACCGGAGCGGACGATCGAGCCTGCAATGTTGCCGAACTTGGAGGAACGGAACACCTCGCGGACCTCGGCGGTGCCCAGCTGGACCTCTTCGTACTCCGGCTTGAGCATGCCCTTGAGCGCTGCTTCGATGTCATCGATGGCTGCGTAGATGACGGAGTAGAAGCGCATGTCCACGCCTTCGCGGTCTGCCAGTTCGGCAACACGCTCGGCGGGCTTGACGTTGAAGCCGATGATGACAGCGGAGTCGACCGTGGCCAGGTTGACGTCGTTCTGCGTGATCGCACCAACACCGCGGTGGATAACGCGGAGCTGGACACCCTCGCCGACGTCGATCTTGAGCAGCGCATCTTCGAGGGCTTCAACCGCTCCGGACACGTCACCCTTGAGGATGAGGTTGAGGGTGTCGATCTTGCCTTCGGCGACGGCCTTGTCGAAGTCTTCAAGGCTGATCCGCTTGCGACGCTTGGCCAGCGCGGCGTTGCGGTCGGCAGCTTCACGCTTCTCGGCGATCTGGCGGGCGGTGCGCTCGTCAGCAGTCACGAAGAAGGTGTCACCGGCACGCGGGACGTTGGACAGACCCAGCACCTGCACGGGGCGGGACGGACCTGCCTCGGTCAGCGAGCTGCCGTCGTCGTCGAACATCGCACGGACGCGGCCATGGGCCGTGCCTGCCACGATCGTGTCACCGACGTGCAGGGTGCCGGACTGAACCAGGACGGTCGCAACGGCACCGCGGCCCTTGTCCAGGTTGGCTTCAATCGCGATACCGCGGGCGTCCTTGTTCGGGTTGGCGCGCATGTCCAGGGCAGCGTCTGCGGTGAGCAGGACTGCCTCGAGCAGCTCGTCGATGTTGAGGTTCTGGCGGGCAGAGACCTCTACGAACATGGTGTCGCCACCGTACTCTTCCGGAACCAGTCCGTACTCGGTCAGCTGGCCGCGGACCTTGTCCGGGTTGGCGCCTTCCTTGTCGATCTTGTTCACGGCCACGACGATCGGCACGTTGGCCGCCTGGGCGTGGTTAAGGGCTTCGATGGTCTGCGGCATCACGCCGTCGTCGGCTGCAACGACCAGGATGGCGATGTCGGTAACCTTCGCACCACGGGCACGCATGGCGGTGAACGCTTCGTGGCCCGGGGTATCGATGAAGGTGATCCGGCGATCCGTGCCTTCGTGGTTGTGCGTGACCTGGTAGGCACCGATGTGCTGCGTGATGCCGCCGTGCTCGCCCGCCATAACGTCGGACTTGCGGATGGCATCGAGCAGCCGGGTCTTACCGTGGTCGACGTGGCCCATGACGGTGACAACCGGAGGACGGGCCTCGAGGTCTTCGTCGCCTTCGGCTTCCAGTTCAGCGTCGAAGTCGATGTCGAAGCCGGAGAGCAGCTCGCGCTCCTCATCTTCCGGCGAGACGACCTGGAGCTTGTAGCCAAGCTCCTCACCCAGCAGGGCAAACGTTTCCTCATCCAGCGACTGCGTGGCCGTGGCCATTTCGCCGAGGTGGAAGAGGACGGTCACCAGTGCGGCGGGGTTTGCCTCGATCTTGTCGGCGAAGTCCGTGATGGACGAGCCGCGGCGGAGCCGGACAATGGTGTTGCCGTCGCCGCGGGGTACGCTCACGCCACCCAGCGACGGGGCACTCATCTGCTCGAGTTCCTGGCGCTTGGCACGCTTCGACTTGCGCTGCTTGCCGCGGCCTGCGCCGCCCTTGCCGAAGGCACCCTGGGTGCCGCCGCGACCGCGGCCGCCCTTGCCAAAGCCACCTCCGGCCGGAGCGCCGCCGCCGGCGCCGGGAGCACCGGTGCCGGGAGCGCCGCCCGGGCGACC
>NZ_JBFRFD010000604.1:0-1951 GCF_052114645.1 Arthrobacter sp. 2YAF22_2 | reverse complement strand
GGCCAACGTAGGGCATGGCGGAGTCCGTGGCCTGGTGGATGAATTCCCCGCTGGGGGTCAGCCTCGTGGCGAAGTTGACGTCCAGCTCGCCGTAATAGGCGGGATCGCCCGGCTTGAGCCCGATGCTGGCGGCAGACATGTGCTCCACCCGGTATTTCTCCATCAGGACCAGATAGCCGCGCGCGGACGGGAACCTGGTGTCGCCCATGGTCGAGGGCCACTCGCCGACCTGTTTGTCGTTGATGAAGGCCTTGAAGGTGTGTGCCGTGGCGTCCGCGATAGCGACTTTCTTGTCGCCGATGTGCACAGTGACCTTCTTGTTGAAGTTGCCGATCTGGCCTTTGCCGAGGTCGACGCCGAACAGCTTCATGTCCATCGTGATGGTGCTGTTGGCCGCCCAGAAGTTTTCCGGCCGGTATCTGACCATCGTGTTGCTGAACCAGTGGAACGCACCGGCCTGCCCGGCGCTGGAGCTGACCGTAATGGCCTTCTCGACGGCGGCCCGGTTCAGGACCGGCTCGCTGAAGGTGATCTGCAGCGGCTGCGCCACCCCCACCTTCATGCCGTCCAGCGGGTAGATCGCCGCGTCGGCCTCGTTGGCGGTCGAGACGGTGGTGAACGTCCGTGTGGTGTTCGTGGTGCGCCCGGCGCCGTCCACGATGGAGTACGTGTAGCTGTAGCGGGTGTTGAATTTCAGCGGCCCGGCGGCGGACCAGCTGGAACCGTCGGGGCTGAGTGTGCCGTCCACGGCGTCGCCGGAAGCGCTGGTGAGGGCCGCGCGGTCAATCCGGCCGTTGCCCACCTTCAGGGTCACCGGCGCCGCCGGGTTGACCTGGGTGGCGGCGTCTTCGGGCGCTGCAGTGAGCTGGACCGGGGGCACCACCGGAAAAGCGAGCCCCTGGGTGGCGCGCTCCGGGGAGGCAGCCTCGGAGGCAAAGGAGGGGTGGGCCAGCGGTCCGGCCGCGGCGAACACGCCGCCGCCCGCTGCCAAGGCGCACACCGCTGCCAGCACGGCGGCCTTGCGGCCGGTGCTCCAGCTTTTCGGGGCGATCACTATACTCGGTCCTTCCAGACGTTACCTTGAAAGCATAAGTGAAGTTCCGGCGCGGACCGCTTTCCCGAACGCGACGATATGGTCACAAAGGAGCCCCGGACGGCGAGTCCGGGGCTCCTTGGCGCGGGGGTGCTCGGCGGCTAGTAGCGGTAGTGATCCGGCTTGTAGGGGCCGGCGACGTCGAGGTCCAGGTAAGCGGCCTGTTCCTTGGTCAGCTCGGTGAGTTCCACGCCGAGGGCGTCCAGGTGCAGCCGGGCGACCTTCTCGTCGAGGATCTTCGGCAGCACGTAGACCTGCTTTTCGTATTCGCGCTCGCCCTCGGGCTGGCCCGCCTTGGTGAACAGCTCGATCTGCGCGATCGTCTGGTTGGCGAACGAGTTGCTCATCACGAAGGAGGGGTGGCCGGTGGCGTTGCCGAGGTTCAGCAAACGGCCCTCGGACAGGACGATGATGGAACGGCTGTCCTTGCCCTTGGCGGGATCGGCCTCGAAGACCCATTCGTGCACCTGCGGCTTGATTTCGACCTTTTTGATGCCTTCGATCCGGGCGAGTCCGGCCATGTCGATCTCGTTGTCGAAGTGTCCGATGTTGCCCACGATGGCCTTGTCGCGCATCCCGGCCATGTRCTCGGCCATGATGACGTCCTTGTTRCCSGTGGTGGTGATGAAGATGTGCCCCTCGGCCAGGACGCTCTCCAGCGTTGCCACCTGATAGCCGTCCATGGCTGCCTGCAGGGCGCAGATCGGGTCGATTTCGGTGACGATGACGCGCGAGCCCTGGCCGCGGAACGCTTCCGCCGCGCCCTTGCCGACGTCGCCGTAGCCGCAGACGACGGCGACCTTGCCGCCCATCAGCACGTCGGTGGCGCGGTTGATGCCGTCCGGCAGCGAGTGGCGG
>NZ_JBFRFD010000603.1:0-1953 GCF_052114645.1 Arthrobacter sp. 2YAF22_2 | reverse complement strand
GCACTGCCCGGTGCGGTGCTGCCCTGGCCGGAGGGCGCCTACGGGTCGGCCACGATGGCGGCGCTCTCGGTGCTGTCCCTGGCGGGCGTCTGGCTGGTCACCCACCCGGCTAGCGCCGGGCGCCTGCTGCTCAAACTACAGGAGCGCACCGCGTTGTCCCTCGGCCAGATGCTGGATCGCAAGGCCCTCCCTACCGGTGCTGCCCGCAACCGCCCGACACAGCGGGGCCGTCAGCGGGCCAGCCCGTGGGCCGGGCGCCGTGGCTTGGTGGACCGTCCCCGCCGTGGCAGGCTTAGAGTCTGCAAACCAACTTCCCGGAGGATACACGAGTGGCTGCTGCCCAGACCCAACGCACGAGGACGACGGCGACGAAGACCGCCACCTGGCGCGATGTGACCCCGGCGCCGGTGGTGCTGGTGGGCGGCCCCGAGGACTACCTCGCCTCCCGGGCCATGGACCGGATCCGTTCCCAGGTACGCGCCGCCGCCCCTGACGTCGAAGTCACCCGGCTGAACGCTGGCAGCTACGAACCCGGAACCCTGGCCATGAATGTCAGCCCGTCCCTGTTCGGCGAGCAGAAGCTGATCGAAGTCGAAGGCCTGGAGGCTATGAACGATGCCTTTCTCACCGACGGCCTGAAGTACCTGACAAGCCCCGAGCCCGACGCCGTCCTGGTGCTGCGCCACGGCGGGGGAGTCCGGGGTAAGAAACTTCTCGACGCGATCAAGGCGGGCGGCTGGCCCGTGGTTGACTGCCAGCCGCTGAAGAAGGACGCCGACAAGGCGGCATTTGTCACCACCGAGTTCAAAGCCGCCTCCCGGCGGATCGAGCCGGACGCCGTGCACGCCCTGGTCAATGCCGTCGGCGCCCACCTCGCGGAACTCGCCGCTGCCTGCAGCCAGCTGATCGCGGATGCCACCACTGCGGTGGATGCGGACCTGGTGGACCGCTACTACGGCGGCAGGGTGGAAGCCACCGGCTTCAAGGTGGCCGACGCCGCGATGGCCGGCAACGCCCCGTTGGCACTCTCCACGCTTCGCCACGCCCTCGACACCGGAGCCGATCCGGTGCCGATCGTGGCGGCCCTGGCCGCGAAGCTCCGGTCCCTCGCCAAAGTGGCGGGGGCGCAGGGCTCCTCGACGCAGATCGCCAAGCAGCTCGGCATGCAGCCGTGGCTGGTGGAGCAGGCCCAACGTGACGTCAGGCGGTGGACCCCGGAAGGCCTGGCCCGGTCCATCCAGGTCACGGCGGAGGCCGATGCGCAGGTCAAGGGGCTCTCCCGGGACCCGGTCTACGCCGTCGAGCACGCCGTGACGGTGATAGCGGGCGCTGTCCGCCGCTGACCGGCCGCCGCTGACCCGCCGCACGCCCGAACCGGCGCGTGGCGTGCCGGGCTGCCGGAGCGGTTGCCGCTTTAACTGGCTGTGGCCGGCACCCTGAGGGTACCGGCCACAATCATCAGTTCAGTTGAACTGGAAAACCTTAGAGTGCGTTGACCTTTTTGGAGATCGCGGACTTGCGGTTTGCAGCGTTGTTCTTGTGAAGAACACCCTTGCTGACAGCCTTGTCGAGCTTCCGGCTGGCAGTAACCAGTGCAGTAGCAGCGGCATCCTTGTCGGTGGACTCAACGGCGGTGTTGACAGCGCGGATGGCCGTCTTCAGCTCGGACTTGACTGCGTTGTTGCGCAGGCGAGCCTTCTCGTTGGTAAGGATGCGCTTCTTCTGGGACTTGATATTAGCCACGTGTGAACTCTCTTTTTCAATGCGGAAAATGGTCTAGAGGGCTTTCAGATTGGCCATTGACTGAGCGGCGTGGGGATACCTATGGCGACCAACCATCTGTGGCCGTCGACCTGCACGGACACACAGCTGTCAATAATAGCAGAGACGCCGGGCCGGTGGCGATTTCCGGCCTCGGAAGGCGTCAGGACCAGCCGTGCCGGCCGCGCAACG
>NZ_JBFRFD010000602.1:0-1967 GCF_052114645.1 Arthrobacter sp. 2YAF22_2 | reverse complement strand
TTACGGCGTGGGCATGGTGGTAGGCAACATCGTCGGCGGCCGGATCGCGGACAAGTCCGTCATGGGCACCATTTACTGGGTCCTGCCCGGGGTAGCCGTGGCGCTGGTGGTCTACGCGGTGGCGGTGCACTGGCCCTGGTCCGCCTACGTGATGGTCTTCGTCGTGGGCGCCGCCGGCTCCATGCTGGTTCCGGCGCTGCAGACCCGGCTCCTGGACGCCTCCCCCGGTGCGCCGTCGCTGGCGTCGTCGCTGAACCATGCGGCCCTCAACGTCGCGAACGCCCTGGGCGCGTTCCTCGGCGGCCTCGTCATCGCCTGGGGCTGGGGCTACGTTGCCCCGGCCCTGGTGGGGGCGGTGCTCGCGATCCTGGGCCTCGGCGTCGCGCTCCTCAGCGGTGCGGTGGAACGCCGGAGGCCGCTGGCCGGGTAGCCCGCACGGCGCGCCCCCGGCCGAGCGGCCCCTGTAGGTCCTGGTTTCTTAGCCTGCGCTGACGCGTTCCAAGTCGGGTTCCAGGTAGATCACTCGTGCCGTCGGCACGGCCTCGCGGATGCGGACCTCGGCGCCGTCGATGGCTGCCGCGATCTGCCGGCCCGAGTCGGCGGCGCCGATGCTGATCTTGGCCGCCACCAGTAGTTCCTCCGGGCCCAGGTGCATGGTCTTGAGGTGGATGATGCGGGTGCCGTCGGATTCGATGGCGCCGCGGATCCGGGCGACGTCCGCCTTGGTGGCGGACTCCCCGAGGAGTAGGGACTTGGTTTCCACTGCCAGCACCGCGGCGATCGCCACGAGCAGCAGGCCGATCATGCCGGTGCCCAGGGCATCCCAGATGCCGTTGCCGGTGACCAGTGTCAGGCTCACCCCGAAGAGCGCGAAGACCAGGCCCAGGAGGGCGCCGAAGTCCTCCAGCAGGATGACGGGCAGTTCGGGCTGCTTGGCGTTGCGGATGAACTGGATCCAGCTTTGCTCGCCGCGCAGCGGGTTGGACTCCTTGATGGCGGTCCGGAACGAGAAGGATTCGGCGACGATCGCGCCAAGGAGCACCGCCAGCGGAACCCACCAGAAGGCCCCTTCGATGCCGTGCGGGTCCTGGAGCTTGCCCCAAGCCTCGTACAGCGCGAACAGGCCGCCGACGCTGAAGAGCACGATCGAGACGATGAATGCGTAAATGTACCGCTCCCGGCCGTAGCCGAAGGGGTGCTCCGCGCTCGCTTCCTTTGTGGCGCGCTTGCCGCCGACCAGAAGCAGCAGCTGGTTCCCCGAGTCGGCGACCGAGTGGATGGCCTCGGCGAGCATGGACGAGGACAGCGTCAGGACGAACGCGACGAACTTCAGGACGGCGATTGTCAGGTTGGCGGTTAGCGCCGCGACAATCGCCTTGGTACCGCCGTTTGCAGACAAGAGAGCTTCTCCTCTGGAGATTTTTCGGGATGGCCGCGGTCACCGTGGGATGCCCGGGACCGCAAGGAATACCGTACCCTTTCGCGGTCCGGCACCGCACCGCGGCGGGGCCCCCGCGGCAGGTAACGATTGAGTGTGATGTTGYTGACATGGGCCAACACCGTGTGTTAGCTTGAAGCCATACTCGGGATTCCTAAGGTGAATGCCGAAGAATATGTAGGAGGAGACATGGGCTTTCTAGGCTGGATCATTCTCGGACTCATAGTAGGTGCAATTGTTAAGGCAGTCATGCCCGGCAGGGTCGGCGGCGGCTGGGTCACCAGCCTCATCCTCGGCGTCGTCGGAGCCATTGTCGGCGGCTGGATCGGCGACCTGCTCTTCGGCGGCGGCAAGATGGAATTCTGGAATCTCGGTTCCTGGATCCTGGCCATTGTTGGCGGCTTGGTAGTCGCCGGCATCTACGGCGCCGTGACCGGACGTAACAAGACCACATAATCTCCCAAGTCACCGCCCCGGCAGCAGTGCCGCAACGGTGAAGGAACCACGGCGGGGCCGCACCGATTGGTGC
>NZ_JBFRFD010000601.1:0-1973 GCF_052114645.1 Arthrobacter sp. 2YAF22_2 | reverse complement strand
CGCTTCCCTCATCTCGAGGGAAGCGGGGGCCTCTCCTTTGTTGGCTCGGCTCCCTGCCGCTTCATCGTTCCGGTGCGTCTCAGTTCTGGCCCGGGTCCCGGTACCCCAGGGCGGCACTTGCCGCCTTGCCGGCGGCGGCGACCAACGGCCCCAGCCGTGGGACGTCGTCGCTGCTGATCCGCTGGATCGGGAAGCCCAGGCCCAGGACCGCTGCGAGCTCGCCGTCGTACCGGAACACGGGCGCGCTGATTGACCCGACGTCGCTGTTTCGTTCACCGAAGGCGGCGAAGAACCCCTGTTTGCGGGCCAGCTCGGCCTGCTCGTCCAACTGCGCCCAGCTGACCGGGGTGGACGGCGTAAACCGGGTGAGGTCGGTCCCGAGCAGGGCCTCCCGGGCGCCGGGATCGAAGGTGAGGAAGATCTTCCCCGGAGCGCCGGCGTGGATCGGCATGACCTGACCCACCAGGAACGGGCGCATGACCACGTGGCGGGTCTCGGCGACGGCCACCACGGTGCGGAACGCGCCGTCGCGCATGTATAGGCAGGCGGTTTCCCCCGTGGTGTCCCGGAGTTCGTGAAGGACGGGCCGGACCAGCCGCACCACGTCCAGGCCTAGGGTGCCGGGGGCCGCCCATTGGACCAGCCTGAGGCCGATCCGGTAACGGTCACCGTCACGGTCCAGGAATCCTTCGTGCACCATGTTCTGGACCAGCCGCTGGCAGGTGCTGGCAGGCAATCCGGTGGTGCGGGCGATCTGCTGGAGCGTCGGCTCGGGCGACTCGATCGAGAAGCAGTTGAGGATTTCGCTGACCTTGCGCAGCACAAGGATCGGCGTGGATCTCGGGCCTTGTTCTTTCGCCGCCGCGCTGCCGCCTGCCACCTGCTACCGCCCTCCTTGTCGAGTGTCCATCTTAGCCAGCCAGGGTCCCGCTCAAGGGACGTGAGCGTTGACACATCCAGAATAAACCCGCACTATGGGTTTGGAAACCACAATGTGGGTTAGACCGTGCCGGCTGCGGCCGTGCGAGCAGAGATTCAGCCAGAGAATTGGAAGCGACAATGACAGCACCTGATGCCCCGGGCGCCCACCAGACTGCCCCGAACGGGAAGACCAGGTCACGGATCGGCCTGATAGTCCCCAGCTCCAACACGACGATGGAAACCGAACTTCCGGAGATGTTCCGCCGGCAATCCGAAGCGACCGGGCACAGCTACACCTTCCACTCGGCCAGGGCGACGCTGAAGAGTGTCACGCCGGCCGAGCTGGCGGCCATGGTCGCCAAGGCCGGCGAGTGCGCATCGGCCGTCTCAGACGCCGACGTCGACGTCATCGCCTATGCGTGCCTCGTCGCGGTGATGGCCCAGGGCCCGGGAGCGCATGAGGGTTCCGAAGCGGTGATCGCCGAAGCAGCCGCCGCGAACGGGCACCCC
This sequence comes from Arthrobacter sp. 2YAF22_2, assembly GCF_052114645.1. Taxonomy (NCBI): domain Bacteria; kingdom Bacillati; phylum Actinomycetota; class Actinomycetes; order Micrococcales; family Micrococcaceae; genus Arthrobacter; species Arthrobacter sp. 2YAF22_2. The sequence continues at coordinate 542 of NZ_JBFRFD010000601.1, read as the reverse complement.
GCTCCGGTCTCCAGCAGCGCCGGCGCCCTGGTCCGGACCCTGCAGGCCATGGGCGCACGCAAGGTTGCCATGGTCACGCCATATCTGCCCGAGCTGACCCAAATGGTCACCCGGTACGTCGAGGGCGCCGGCATCGAGGTGCAGGACGTGATCGGCCTCGAAGTTGCGGACAACCTGGCGGTGGGCCGCTTGGACGCAGCCGAACTGCCCGCCATTGCCGCCCGCCTGAACCGCACCGGAATCGACGCCCTGGTGCTTTCCGCCTGCGTCCAGATGCCCTCGCTGGCAGCCGTCCAGCAGGTCGAAGACGCGCTCGGTATCCCCGTCATTACGGCGGCCACCGCCACGACCTACGAGATCCTCCGTGCCCTCGGCCACGAACCGGCCATACCCGGCGCCGGACGGCTGCTCTCCGGACTGTTGACGCCCGTCGCCGCACCCTAGCCAACAGCAGACAAACCACCGTGGGCATACCGCCCGCACGCGTCAGAACAATGGAGTGATGATGAAAGTTCAGGAAGTGACCCACGCGCAGGCTGTAC
>NZ_JBFRFD010000600.1:0-1976 GCF_052114645.1 Arthrobacter sp. 2YAF22_2 | reverse complement strand
CCTTCTGCGCCGTGCCCAGCGGCTCATAGCGCGGGTTAAGCATGGCGAAGAACGGCAAGGCTTCCCGGCCACGGACCGCCGCGACTTCGGCGTCGACGTCGAACCGGTCTTCCAGGACGGCCAGTTGCAGGGGGATGCCGATCTGGGGTGCAGCGAGGCCGACACCCGGCGCCTTGTGCATGACCCGGCGCAGCAGGTCGATCAGCCGGCCCAGCTCGTCGTCGTCGAGCTGGCCCGTGAACGGGACCGCCTGCTGGCGGAGCACCGGGTGGCCCACTTGAACGATGGGCGGCAACACCCCGGCGTTCAGGACCTGGTCAACAATTTCCTGGATGCGCTCGGCGCTGACATCCGCGGTGGGGGCGTTGTGGCCAGTGGAGTTCCTGGTGTCTGGGGACATGGAAACAGACTACTGGTGTCCGCATGCGGAAGTGACGAAATCGTAAATGCGTCCGCGCAGTTGAGCGCCGGCATCAATCTTGAGTTCTCCGTCCCGGCCGGCGACCGTCACCCGCACCGGCAGCAGCGTTCCTACTTTGTCGTCCGCGACGGCGTGCGCGTCGCAACGTGCCGGGCGGATGCCCAGCCGCAGCTCCCGCCCCGGTCCGGTGGCGTCGACGCGCACCCCGCTGGGCCAGGGAACGCCCGGATCCTCTTCCAGCAGCGTAGTCCCGCCGACACTGTTGATGGTCAGGGTCCCGTCTGCCCCGGCAGCGCCGCCCRACGGGTTCCGCGGGGTGACCAGGAGCCGCACGACGGCGGTCCGGCCGCCCGGTGCGAGTTCGAGGTCCGGGCTGAGCCGGATGTCGGCGACCGCGGCGGCGGCCTGGGCCACACACAGTTCGGCATTGTTCCGGGCCAGGACACCGAAGGGGTCCACCGCGGCCGCCGTGACCGGGATGCCCGTGGCCCCGGCGGATGCGAGCCGGACCTCGACGACGGCGGCCGGTGGCGCCGCCTGGCTGGACTGCGGGGCCTGGCTGGACTGCGTGGCCTGACCGGACTGCGTGGCCTGACCGCAGGACGCGGCAGGGAGCTGGGCGGGCAGGCTCTTGGTCTGGCCAGGCGGCAGTTCCGTTCCGGCTGCCGCCGACGTCCAGTTGATGCCGGCAGCAAATAGCGGGCTCTTCAGCCCGGCCGCGAGCACGGTGACGGGTTCGCTGCCGGTATTGGTCAGCTGGATCTCGATGATCTGCTTGCTGTAGTTGTCGCGGAACTGGTTGATCTCCGCGGTCAGGGGACCGGGCCCGGCCGACGCAGACGGCGATCCGCTGCCGCTGGCCGTGATGCCCGGGGCGGCGGCGCCCCCAGTGACGGCGCCAGACGTGACGGCGCCTGAAGTGACACTGCCGGGCGCTGCGCTGCACGAGACGGACGCGAGCACGGCCAGCACCACGGCGGACCAGCGGAGGGTCGGGGGAAGGCTGCCCATGCGGCCAGTGTAGGCCGCGGTACCGGCCGTCGGTACGGCCGGCATGCGTTCACCGTCCGCTGCCGCTGCGGCTACTGCATGGTGAAGCGGCGGGCCACCATCCGGTTGGCGGCTGGAACGGCGGCGACCGCGGCGACGGCGCCGTCGCGCGCTGCCAGCAGCCCACCCCGCAGCGGCCGGCCCAGCGCCATGTTGATCTCCGACTGCCGCACGGCCCGGACCGCCTGCCGCCTCCGGTTCCGCTCGAACACCGCAAGGCTGCTGCCGGCGCTGCTGCCGGCCACGGCTGCCGGCACCAGCGGTGCCAGTGCCAGTGCGTCGAGCCAGCCCAGGTTCATGCCCTGGCCACCAATCGGGCTGATCTCGTGTGCCGCGTCGCCGATCAGGATGCCGCGTCCGGTGACCATCCGGCGGACCAGACCGGAACGCACGCCGAAACCGCTGAGCATGGTGTTGCTCCCCGCGTCCACGCCGACGCCGGTCCGCCGCCGGACTTCCCGGGCCAGCCACGCGGCGTCCGGCGCAGCCCCGGCAGGGCCCAGCC
>NZ_JBFRFD010000599.1:0-1982 GCF_052114645.1 Arthrobacter sp. 2YAF22_2 | reverse complement strand
CGCTCATCCCGGTCGAGGCGCGCGCCACGGCCGTGCTGGCGGCCCGGGTGCCGGGCGTATTCAGCGGCGGCGACGTCTTTGCCGCGGCGATGAAGCTGGCGGACCCGGCCGCCGCCCTCGAACTCCTCGTGGCCGACGGCGAATCGTTCGACGCCGGCACTGCGCTGGCCCGGGTGACCGGCAACGCCCGCGGGGTGCTGCTGGCGGAACGGGTGGCGCTGAACCTGGTCCAGCGGATGAGCGCGATCGCGACCCGGACCGCTGAGTTCGTCGCGCTGGTGGCCGGCACCCGCGCACGGATCACCGACACTCGGAAGACGACCCCGGGGCTGCGGGTGCTGGAACGCTACGCGGTCCGCTGCGGCGGCGGAGCGAACCACCGCTTCAGCCTCTCCGACGCAGTCCTCGCCAAGGACAACCACCTCGCTGTGCTCACCGGGGGAGACCCGACGCAGCTCACCGGGGTGCTGCGCGATGCCAAGGCGCGGTTGGGGCACACCACCCACTTCGAGGTGGAGGTGGACAGCATGGAGCAGATTGAACCTGTACTCGCCGCCGGCGTGGACACCATCATGCTGGACAACTTCTCATTGATCGAACTCGCCGACGGGGTCGAACTGGTTGCCGGGCGGGCCCGCGTCGAAGCCAGCGGCAACGYCAACCTCGCCACCGTGGCCGGCATCGCCGCCACCGGCGTGGACGTCATCTCGGTCGGCGCCCTGACTCACAGCGTCACCGCCCTGGACCTGGGACTCGACGTCGAGCTGGACCCGGTCGGCGGACCCTGGCCGGCGCCCCGCACCCGGCCGGCTGCGGGGACGCCGTGATCTTCCTGGACGCCGCCGCGACCACTCCGGTCCGGCGGGAGGTACTGGAAGCCATGTGGCCGTACCTGAGCGGGGAGTTCGGCAACCCGTCAAGCCACCATTCGCTGGGCGACGCGGCCGCCACGGCGCTCGCAGCGGCCCGGGAGACGACGGCGAAGACGCTCGGCTGCCGCCCCGGCGAGATCGTCTTCACCTCCGGCGGCACGGAAGCGGACAACCTCGCGGTAAAGGGCATCGCCCTGGCCCGGCGCGCCGCCGACCCCCGTCTGGACCGCGTGGCGATCAGCGCCGTCGAACATCCCGCGGTGGAAGGGTCGGCGCGGTACCTTGAACGCGTCCATGGCTTCGCCGTCGACGTGATCCCGGTGGACCGCTACGGGCAGGTCACCGAGGAGGCGCTCGCGGCCGCGCTCCGGCCGGACACCGCGCTGGCCAGCGTCATGTACGCCAACAACGAGGTGGGCACCGTCCAGACGGTGGCCCGGCTGGCGGCGCTGGCCCGCGGACACGGTGTCCCGCTGCACAGCGACGCCGTGCAGGCCGCAGGCTGGCTGTCCCTCGACGTGCGGGAGCTGGGCGTAGACGCGCTGAGTATTTCCGGCCACAAGCTCGGCGCCCCCAAGGGCTGCGGGGCGCTGTTCGTGCGCGGCCGGACCCGGCTGGAACCCCTGATCCACGGCGGCGGACAGGAACGCGGCCGCCGCTCCGGCACCGAAAACGTCGCCGGCGCGGTGGCGCTGGCGACGGCGCTGACCCTCGCCGGGACGGCGCAGCGGGAGGCCTCGGTCCGGGTCGCAGCCCTGCGTGACGAGTTCATCGCCGCAGTCCTGGCCGGGGTGYCCGGGGCATTCCTCACGGGCCATCCGGGCGAGCGGCTGCCCTCGGTCGCTTCGTTTTGCTTCCCGGGAACCAGCGGCGAGTCGGTGCTGTTGGGGCTCGAACGGCAGGGCATCATTTGCTCCAGCGGCTCGGCCTGCGCCGCTGGCTCGGACGAGCCCTCCCCGGTGCTGCTGGCGATGGGGATCGGCGCCGAGGTGGCCCAGACCGCGGTACGGTTCAGCTTCGATGCAGCCGTCACGGGCGCCGAGCTAACCGAAGCGGCAGCYGCGGTGCGCACCGCCGTCGGCAGCGTCCGCGCCCTGGGCCCAACTGGGT
>NZ_JBFRFD010000598.1:0-1994 GCF_052114645.1 Arthrobacter sp. 2YAF22_2 | reverse complement strand
AGACGAGGTCGCTTAGCACTCCCCCGCGATCTGTGGCTCGTGCAACCCGGCAGCACTACGAGGTCCCGAAGGAACTGACTCCGCGGGAGAAGTTCGAGCATTGGCGGACATGGTACGGACAAGCCGTGGAAACTCCTGTCCGGCTGGAGGAAACCGGGCCGACTTCCCCGCTTTTTCGCCCGTGGGCCACAAGTTTTACTGGGCCGGGCTTCAGCGTGATAGAGCTCCGGAACGAACCCGCAAAAGGATTCTGGAATGCCAACCCAGACTCGGGCGACCTCCGTCTGGCTTACTTCGTCAAGGCCCCCTCTGCGACGTACAACTTCTCCGGAGAGCCTACGTCCATCAGCGCACCACGTGTTCGCTTCCTCGATCTCACCCACAAAGGAGAATTCCGCGCTCCCAACGGCATGCACGTCGTCCAGCTCAACCTAGACAGAGCCGCTCTGGACCTGACGATGGCAGACGCCAAACGCCTGTCCGACATGCCCAATCTCATTCAGCATCCCGTATTGCGTTCGTTGCTTATGCCCGTTCTCTTGAACTGCCGAAACGACGGAATGGAAGAACACTCCGGTTCGGCGGCCGGTGTGCTGACGTCCATCGTTGCTTCGCTGATCTCATCGTTGCTCGAAGTACCCCCCGCCCCCGAATCGCTCCAATGGTCGCAGCTCTTGGAAATTAGGAAGTACATCGACCGGAACTACACCTCACGGGACCTGGCGGTCCAAGCCATCACAGAGCACTTCCACATCTCCCGCAGGACACTGTTCAGCCACTTTGAGCAGGAAGAGCTCGGACTCGGCTCCCGCATCCGCGCCGTGCGTACCGCGAGGACTCTGGAGCTACTCCTTGACAAGGAAGACCGGTCGCGACCGATGGACGAACTCGCCGCCCGCAGCGGTTTTTCCAATACCCAAAGCCTGTCAAGGGCATTGAAGGCGGCAACGGGGCTCACGGTGCGCGACCTCAGGGGCCAACCAGCCGCGACGGCGGGTCACCTCGATGTCATCCGGCGATCTCTCGCCCGGTAAACCCGAGACAACCCAGTACGGGCCGCCTGTCGACTCCGCCCCTACAGGAGAGCCAGGATTTGGTCGCACGGAACCTCTGTGGAAGGGTCCAGCAGGGGGCGCAGACCGGTCCCGGCGACGGGAGGGCCCTCGATCCCCCAAAACATAACCGAGGCCCCGCCCGTGCACGAAATGCTAGCCTCCCCGAAGTAGGCAATGAGAGTCGTCCTGCATCTCTGCACAAAGTGACGAAAAACCGGCGGCTGTTCTTCACCCGGTGAATCATCACGCCGCAGTGGCGCCCCCGCGAAGCGGAGGGCCCCGGATGTTTCTAACGCACGCCGTTGGGCGCACGGGCCGCGGGCTCCCTATCCACAGTGCTGATCCCGGCCGAGGAGTTCCAGAGCGGGGCCTCGCCAACAGTCGGGCCTTTGCCTACTACCTCGCCAAGGACCTGTTGGGGCGCGGCTTCCAGACGAAGCCGGTAAACGTTTTACAAAGGCCCGCAAAATCTTCGGGCGTACGTTGGCCAAGGCTCGCCGTTGTTGTCCGCGCGGTAGATATCACGCTCCTCTGTCGTTGGCGCCGTGGATTGGGTAGGCTCCTGCCATGGCACGGCGTAGTTTTCTTCAGTGGCCGGTCGTCCGGCAGTTCAGTACGGGCGACCTGCTGGGCCGCGGCCCGGCGGTGACATCCCCGCAGACGAGGGCAATAAGCCCCCGGACGGCCACCGCGGACCGCGTCGTACAGAGCGTGTGCCCGTATTGTGCGGTGGGCTGCGGACAGCGGGTCTACGTCAAGGACGAAAAGGTCGTTCAGATCGAAGGCGATCCCGATTCGCCTATTTCCCGCGGCCGGTTGTGCCCCAAGGGCTCTGCCAGCGAGCAGCTGGTCAACTCGCCGGGCCGGCAGACCGAAGTGCTCTACCGTGCGCCACGCTCCACCCAGTGGCAGCATCTGGATCTCGAAACTGCCATCGAC
>NZ_JBFRFD010000597.1:0-1995 GCF_052114645.1 Arthrobacter sp. 2YAF22_2 | reverse complement strand
AGATCAGGTATTCGAGTGTAGGCCCGGCAATTTCGCCGCGGAAGAGTCCAAGGGTCTGTTGGGTTGGACCCCCTCCCGGCGCCCCCTGATAAAGAGCCGATAATCAACATTATGTCAAGTAGTGCTAATTCCGGCCACTTCCAGGGCAAAGGTCGCCGCAACAGCCAAACCGTTCTTCTTATCTCTGGTTGTGTTCTGCCTCATCCGTTGTCCCGCGCAACACCGCCAACGCCGCATGAAGGAAGCTCCCAGTAGCGGTCAGTATCATGGGCGGGTTGCAAGGTCCCCGGAGAGGTGTAATCACAGTGAGTCCTAATATGCCTGGCCCGAAATCGGAACGGTCCTCCCCTGTCCCCTACCCTGGATACGGCACCCTGGTTGAGGGCAGCCGCAATCATGCAGGTCGGCGTCGGCCCCGCTGGGTGAAGATCACGGGCATCGCCGCAGCTGTGCTGCTGCTGGGAGTGCTGGCTTTCGGCGGCTACTGGCTGTGGCGCCTGCAGTCGAATATCACCACCTCCGCACTCGGTGCCGGCGGCGTCCGGACTGAGGGGCCAGTCGATGACGGCAAGGACCGCCTGCAGATCCTCGTCCTGGGAAGTGACACGAGGACCGGGAAGAACGGGCAGTACGGGAGCACGGCCGATTCCTCGGGGTACGGGCAGTCAGACGTCATGATGTTGCTGGATATCTCCGCCGACAACAACAACGTAAACGTCATCAGTTTTCCCCGGGACCTTCTTGTTGACGTGCCGGCCTGCACTGACCACACCACCAACCAGCAACACCAAGCGCGCCGCAGCGTCATGATCAACAGCGCCATGGCCGACGCCGGCATCGGCTGCGCCGTGGACACGGTAAACAAACTCACCGGTCTGGAAGTGGACCACTTCATGATGGCCGACTTCAATGCCGTCAAGGAACTCTCCAATACAGTCGGCGGCGTCGACGTCTGCGTCAACACTGCCGTCTCCGACCCTGACTCCGGCCTCCGACTGCCCAAGGGGACGTCCAAGGTCCAGGGTGACCAGGCCCTGGCGTTCCTGCGCACCCGTCACGCCTTTGCCGACGGCGGAGACCTGGGCCGAATCAAGGCCCAACAATCTTTCCTGGCCTCCCTCACCCGCAAACTGAAGACGGAAGGGACCTTGGGCGACCCCCAGAAGGTCCTCAGCATCGCCGACACCATGACCAAGAACCTGACGGTGGATGACGGGCTCGCCTCGGTCCCCACGATGCTGACCCTCGCCGGCCGGCTCAAGAACATCGATCCAGCCAAGGTTAACTTCATCACCGTTCCCACCGTGCCTGCCCCGTCGGATCCAAACCGGCTGGCCCTGAACGAACCCGCGGCCACGGATTTGTTCGCCGCCCTGCGCCGCAGCGCCGACCTGACCCAGAGTGCCCCTGCAGCTGCCCCGTCCACGGATTCGCCCAGCACGGCCGCAGCGCCGGCTTATAACAAGGCGCTCCAGCCCGTCACGGTGGCCAACGGGACCAGCGTGACGGGCCGGAGCAGCGAAATCGGCGCACTCATCACCGGGGCCGGGTTCACCAAGCTTGCGCGGATCCAGGCCCAGCCCCGCGCGCAAAGCATGGTGTACTACGGGGCCGGCTTCGCCGACGTCGCCGCGGACATCGCCGGGATTTTCGGTCTTCCGCCCACGAGCGTTCAGCAGGTGCCAGGTGTCCAGGGCGTCCAGTTCTACGCCGGCGAGGATTTCACAACCGGCACAAAACCAACCCCGCCGGCGGCCCAGGACTCCGGCGGCGTGGTCGCCCAGACGGCTAACGATCAGACCTGCCAAGCCACCAGCGCCGGCGGCTAGTCGCGGCTCCTGCATTCGCCGGGCTAGCGGTCAGTCTCGGCGCCACCTGCCTGGCCGGATAGGAGTCGACCGCCTGCCAGGCAGAGTCCGGTCCTGTTGCGGCCCGCTGGCCCCGCGCACTCGGCCCAGGACTCCGGCGGCGTGGTCGCCCAGACGGCTAACGATC
>NZ_JBFRFD010000596.1:0-2001 GCF_052114645.1 Arthrobacter sp. 2YAF22_2 | reverse complement strand
GTTCTGGCGCAGCACGAGGGTGTGTTCGTCGTAAGCGTGGACCTGGATGTCCGGGTCCGTGTTGTGCTTCGCCGACTCCGAGCCGTGGATCCAGGACACGCTGAGGTTACCGGGCCGGCGCGTTCCGGGCCGGAAATCGATCGCTGCGGTCGTGTTCATCCCTACAACTCCGGCAGGACCTCGTCGCGGACCTGCTTGCGGAGGATCTTGCCCAGCATGGAGCGCGGCAGATCCGCCACCGGCACAATCCGGCGCGGGATCTTGTAACTGGCGAGGTGCTCCCGGCAGTAGGCGCGCAGCGCGTCCTCGTCCAGCTCGACGCCTGGTTCAAGCTCGACAGCGGCCACCACCATTTCGCCGCCGCGCTCCAGCGGCTTGCCCACCACCGCCGCGTCCCGGACCTCCGGGTGCAGGCGCAACACGGACTCCACCTCGGTGGGCGACACGTTGAACCCGCCGGTGATGATCAGCTCCTTGGCGCGGTCCACCACCGTGGTGAAGCCGTCCCCGTCCACGGTGACGACGTCGCCGGTGCGCAGCCACCCGTCCTCGGTAAGGGTTTTCGCGGTTTCCTCGGGGTTGTTCCAGTAGCCCTGGAAGACCTGCGGGCCCTTGAGCAGTAGCTCGCCCGGCTGTCCCCGCGGCACGTCGGCAGTGGGGTCGTCCAGATCCACGACCCGCATCAGGGTCGACGGGAACGGCACCCCGATGGTGCCGGTGCGGCGGGTGGGGTGGAAGGGGTTGCCGAGCGCCACCGGAGAGGATTCGGTCATGCCGTAGCCCTCCACGAGCAGGCCGCCGGAGACCGACTCCCACAGTTCCACCACATGGTCCGGCAGGTTCATGGCCCCGGAGATGCAGTACTTGCAGGACCGCAGCGAGACGCCCTTCTCCTTAGCGGCCATGGCGGTGCGCTCGTAGATCGGCGGGACCGCGCAGTAGACGGTGGCGGGCGATTTCTTCATCGCCGCCAACACCAGGTCCGGGTCGAACTTGGGGAACAGGACCAGCAGCCCCTGCTTCTTGATGCCGTAGGTCAGATACAGGGTCATGCCGAAGGCATGTAACATCGGCAGGATCGCGTAGAACACTTCCTTGCGGTACTCCGCGCCGGCCATCCAGGCTTCGCCCTGGAGGGCGTTGGAGTACAGATTGAAGTGCGTGAGCATCGCGCCCTTGGGCCGGCCGGTGGTACCCGAGGTGTACTGGATCGCGGCGAGGTCATCCACCGAGGGGCGCGGGTGGCCGGGGTCGATCCGGCCGTGGCCCAGGAGTTCCTTCCACGGCATGGTCCCGGGCGCTGGGGCGGTCAGCGAGGCCCGCGTTGCGCGCAGCTTCTTGACCGGCAGGGCCAGGGCGGCCCGCTTGGCGGCGGGGAACGCCTCGAGGAGGTTGACGGCCACCACGTGGTCAATTTCGACGTCGGACGGGAACTCGCGCACGGCGGCCGCGGCCTTGTCCCAGGCGATCACGACGCGGGCCTGGTGGTCCTCGAACTGGTGGCGGAGTTCGCGGGAGGTGTAGAGCGGGTTGTGCTCGACCACGACGGCGCCCAGGCGCAGCACCGCGTAGAAGGCCACCACGTGCTGCGGGCAGTTGGGCAGGATCAGTGCCACCCGGTCGCCGGCCCGCACGCCCAGCCGGCGCAGTCCCTCGGCGGCCCGGTCCACCTGCTCGCCAAGCTGGGTGTAGCTGGTGCGACGGCCGAAGAATTCCAGGGCGGGCGCGCTCCCGGCCTCGGCCACGGACCGCTCCAGCATCGCGACAAGGGACTCGGTGGGCAGTTCGATCTCGGCGGGGACGCCCGGCTGGTAGTTCTTCACCCAGGGCTGCTGGTCAGTGTGCTCCATGCCCACATCATTTCGCGAACTCCCTGCCGGGGCGAATCCCAACCCGCCGCCCCGGCCCGTCCCCGGCCCAAGTAGCTCGCAGTTGTTGTCGTTTTCAGCGCTGAGAACGCCAACAACTGCGAGTCAGTTGGGTGCCCCTAGGGTGCGGACC
>NZ_JBFRFD010000595.1:0-2003 GCF_052114645.1 Arthrobacter sp. 2YAF22_2 | reverse complement strand
CTGATGCCGCCGGTCGGGCAGCGGCACCGCCGCGCGGGCCTAGTCGGCGTCGATCTCTTCGAGCAGCTTCTTGGCTGCTTCGGCGATGTCGTCGTGCCCATGCTGCGCGGCCCGGCTCTCCAGCGACACAACGGCGCAACGGTGGATTTTCTTGAAATCGCCGAAGGGGAACGTGACGCTGCCCTTGGTCCCCTTGGAAGCGTCGGCGTCCAGCCCAAGATGCCAGTTGGCGAACTCCGCGAATCCGCTCTTTTCGATGAACTTGTTCTCCTGCTCGGCCGACGGCGCGTGCTCGCTCCAGTCGTCCCGGGTATCGCGCTGGACTTTCCCGTCCTTGATCAGTTGACGTGCGTGGGCGAGGGCCTTTTTGTTGAGTTTGGTAGCCATGGTTACCTCCAGGTTCGCTGAGCGGGGCGACGTCGAATGTCGCTTTAAACACAGTATTCTTCAACTCCTAGCTTGATGCCCTAAACTGCTTCACTGAGGTGCCTGAAATGGCGCAGCGCAGCAACGAAAGTGAACCCCGCTATGGCTACCGATTACGACGCCCCACGCAAGACAGAAGAAGAGTCTCCCGCTGAATCTTTGGAGGCCCTCCAGGCGTCCCGTGGCGGCGGCGCCCAGACCGCTGTTATCGACGTCGACGAGAACGACACCGCCGAAGGCATCGACCTTCCGGGCGCCGATCTCTCCGGCGAAGAACTGACTGTCATTGTTGTTCCCGAGCAGTCCGATGAATTCACCTGCTCCTCCTGCTTCCTGGTCCGCCACCGGTCCCAGGTCGCCAAGGAAAAGAACGGCATGAAGTACTGCCGCGACTGCGAAGGCTAAACAGCCTTCCGCCGCGTGCCAGCCCGCGTCGCCGGGCTCGTTTCGAGAGTTTCGATTTATCCCATGCAAAGCGCCGGATTCCTACGGGAACCGGCGCTTTGCCGTATCCGGGCCGCGTGGCCCCAAGACCGATATCCAGTACCGATTTTGTGATCTGGACGGAGTCCGGCTAACGGTTGGACGCCGATCCGGCTCCGGCCCTCGTCAACGGGCGTGCGCGCTCCTACGCTTGAGTTGTCTGGATGACTTGAGGGGGCGGCCCGAGTGAGGCGAATTCCTGGGAAGAAGCTAACCGTCTGGATGGTGGCCGTGCTGACGGTCGCAGGGCTGGGGCTGCTGGCGCCCGGGCCTGCCGTTGCCGCGCCGTACTGCGGGCTCGTGTGGGGATCGCTGGCGAAAGCCGACGCAGCCATGAGCCAGGCGAAGGTGGTCAACGTCCGGACCGGCCAGCACTATTGTTTTGACCGCCTCGTCATTGACCTCAACGGACCTGCTGCAGGCTACACGGTGCGCTATGTTCCCCAGGTGGTGCAGGACGGTGCCGGTTTGCCCATCCCGCTGCGGGGCCAGGCTTTCCTCCAGCTCACCGTCAACGCGCCCGCCTACGACGACGCCGRCCATCCTACTTACGCGCCGGGTGACAAGAGTGAAGTGAGTAACGTGGGCGGTTATCAGACGTTCCGTCAGGTGGCGTGGGCTGGCAGCTTCGAGGGCTACACCAGCCTGGGAGTCGGCGTCCGGGCGCGGCTGCCGTTCCGGGCCTTCACCCTGGCCGGGCCCGACGCCGGTACCCGGCTCGTGATCGACGTCGCGCACTATTGGTGACCGCGACGGCGCTCGATGGCGGGCCCGCTAGAGCGCACCGAGGACCGACCGGCTAGCAGACCCGGTCACGTCTTTAACGTCAGTGCCTCCTCGTAAAGTTTGGGTATGGAAAGCAGTGTGGTTTTGAGTGCGGAGATTGGGGAGGCGGTGGCGGCCGTCGCCGCGTCCGCTGCTGCGCTTACTGCTTTGATCGGGGCGGGGCCCTTGGCCGGAAACGATCCGTGGCGGGACGCTGATCCGTTGCGGGCTGTGGCGGAGGCGTGCCTGGACGGTCTGGCCGAGGTCGCCCGGGGGGAGGCCCGGTTCGCGGCGCTGAAGGCGAGGCTGGCCGCCGAGTACGTGCGGGC
>NZ_JBFRFD010000594.1:0-2013 GCF_052114645.1 Arthrobacter sp. 2YAF22_2 | reverse complement strand
GTTCTACCTCATGTAGAAACTATCCGCAAAACGCGGTAAATTTAACGTTGAAGTATCCAGCAACCTCCCCGGGCGGCAACCGAGCCCGGGCGGCACTCAAGAAGGACGTACGGAATGGCAACGCTCGGCGAAYTGGAACGGGCAGTGATGGACCTGCTCTGGGCAGGCCACGAGGCTGCGACGGCGAACACGCTGCGGGACCTGCTCGCGCAGAGCACGCGGGCCCAGGGCGGCACCGCCGGCCACGTGGGCAAAGACCTGGCCGTCACGACCGTGTTGACCGTGCTCTCCCGGCTCGAGCGGAAGGGCCTTGTGGAGCGGGAACGCGGCACCCGGCCGCACCGCTACCAGGCCATCTCCAGCCGCGCGGACCACACCGCGGAACTGATGCATGAGGTGCTCGGCTCCGCCCCCGACCGCGAGGCCGTGCTGGCCCGCTTCATTGGATCCGTGTCCGCGACGGAGGCGGAAACCCTGCGCAAACTGCTGGAACACAGCTAACGCCGGATGTTCTGGACCTCATATTTTCTGGCGGTCCTGGCGATAGTACTGGCCTGGCCGGTGCCTATCCTTCTTTCCCGCGCCCAGTGGCCGGCCCGCTCTCCTTCCACGGCCATGCTGCTCTGGCAGGCCATCGCCCTGGCAGGCGGCCTGTCCATGATCGGAGCCATGCTGGTCTACGGCTTGGAACCGGCCGGGGCCACCCTCTTGGCCGGCCTCCGGTCCCTGGCGGGCATGGTGTTCCGGAACGAACCCACCACGGTGCTGGGATTCTGGCATATCTTCGCGCTCTCCGCCGCGGCCTTGTTGACCGCCCACCTGGTTTTCACACTGTTGCTCACCTACTACAAGATCCAGCGGCAGCGGCGCCGGCACCGCGAACTCCTCGCGCTGCTGGCCTTCCCCTCGGCCGACGGCCCCAGGACCATGGTCATCAGCCACGACTCCCCCGTGGCTTACTGCCTGCCCGGCGGCGCCCGTTCGGTCACGGTGCTGTCGGACGGCCTGATGGCGGCCCTGCAACCGGCCGAGTTGCGCGCGGTCATCATCCACGAGAACGCCCACCTGAGCCAGCGCCACCACCTGCTGCTGTGGGCGTTCGCAGCCTGGCGTCAGGCCCTCCCCTGGCTGCCGACCACCCGGCTCGCCCAGGAAGCGGTCAGCTCGCTGATCGAGATGCTGGCCGACGACGTCGCACTCAAGACCGAAAGCAAGGCCAGCCTGATCAAGGCGATCGCGATCGTGGCGAGCGGAGCCGCCGGCAGTCCCGTCGGCCCCGAGGCCCGGATGGCATTCGGCGACGGCTCGTCAGCCATCGACGCGGCCCAGCCCGGCGCCACCGGCGGTGCCGGTTCGACGGCGATTACCGCCTCGCGCGTCAGCCGGCTGCTCACGCCCCGTCCGCCGCTGCCTGAACCGCTGCGCTACGCGGTGCTCGGCGCCTGCCTGCTGCTGCTCGCCCTGCCCACCGCGCTGCTGATCGTCCCCGGCCTGCTCGGCTGAGTCCGGCAGCTCCGCCCCGGGTCAGCCGGCGCCACCCCGGGTCAGCGCCGTCGGCGGGCGGGTCAGGCGTCGATGCGTTCCCGGTCCAGGTTTGCCGCACCGGCGATGATGAAGTCCTTGCGGGGCGCCACGTCGGAACCCATCAGCAGGTCAAAGGTCTCCTCGGCCTGCTTCGCGTTCTCCATCCCGACCTTGCGCAGGGTGCGGTGCCGCGGATCCATGGTGGTCTCCGCGAGTTGCTCCGCGTCCATTTCGCCCAGGCCCTTGTAGCGCTGGATCGGTTCCTTGTACCGCTTGCCCTCCTTGGCGAGCCGGGCCAGCAGCACGTGCAGTTCCGCCTCCGAGTACGTGTAGATCATCTCGTTGGCCTTCTGGCCGGCATTGATGACCTCCACCCGGTGCAGCGGCGGGACGGCGGCGAAGACGCGTCCCTCCTCGATCATGGGGCGCATGTAGCGGAAGAACAGCGTCAGCAGCAGGGTCCGGATGTGGGCGCCGTCGACGTCGGCG
>NZ_JBFRFD010000593.1:0-2015 GCF_052114645.1 Arthrobacter sp. 2YAF22_2 | reverse complement strand
CCAATGCCCTGTCGTCCGCCATGACCGAACAGATGCCCGAAGAGATGAAGTCCATGATGGGCGGCGCCTCCTCGATGCTGCAGAACATGGGCGGCGCGATCTTCGGCATGCAGCTGGGCCAGGCGATCGGCGCCCTCTCCGGCGAAGTGGTCAGCTCCACCGACATCGGCGTTCCCCTGGCCGACCTGGAAATGGCGCTGCTGCCGGCCAACGTGGCGAAGTTCGGTGAGGGCCTCAGCCTGCCGGAAAACGACATCCGCCTCTTCCTCGCCGTCCGCGAAGCCGCGCACGCCCGGCTCTTCGTCCAGGTGCCGTGGCTGCGCGGGCATCTGCTCGGCGCGATTGAGGCCTACGCCCGCGGCATCCACATCGACACCTCCAAGATCGAGGAGCTCGCCCGCGGGCTGGACCCCAGCAACCCGGAAGGCATCCAGGAAGCTCTCTCGCAGGGCGTCTTCATGCCCGAGCGGACGCCGGCGCAGGACCAGGCCCTTGAGAAGCTTGAAACCGCACTGGCCCTGGTGGAGGGGTGGGTCGATGAACTCACCGCCGCCGCCACGGAGAAGCTGCTGCCCTCGGCGGCTGCGCTGCGGGAGACCGTCCGGCGCCGGCGCGCTACCGGCGGTCCGGCGGAGCACGCGTTTTCCTCCCTCGTCGGCCTCGAGTTGCGGCCCCGCCGGCTGCGCGAGGCTGCCACGCTGTGGGCCCAGCTCAAGGACGAGCGCGGCGTGGAAGGCCGGGACGCCATCTGGCAGCACCCCGATCTGCTTCCCACGGCTGAGGACCTGGACGACCCGAAAGGCTTTAGCGAACGCCGCAAGCTGGCCGAGGCCAGTGACACCGAGGTCGACGATGCGCTGCAGAAGCTGCTGAGCGGCGGTTTCGACACGGCAGAACCGGATGCGGAGCAGGCCGGGAACGGCACCGGCACGGACGGCACCGGCACGGACGGCACCGGCACGGACGGCACCGGACCAGCCGCGAAGGATTCCGGCGAAGAGCCCGGAGCCGCGGACGACGGCGGCAGCGCCAAGTCCTGACCCGCGGTGGGGGCGGCCGGCCACGGCCTCCGCTGTCAGTGCGCGGCGGCCTCAACGACGTCGGCGGTTAGGTCGCCCGCCGCTTCGCCGCCGTCCTGTTCAGCAGACAGACCGCGGGCGGTGGCGAAGGACACGCCCTCCAGGAAAGCCTTGGCCCGTTCCGTTTCCGGATAAGCGGACAACAGGCGCCAGAACGCCGCATTGTGGGCGGCCACCAGGAGGTGCGCCAGCTCGTGCAGCAACACATAGTCGATGACCCATTGCGGCATGGGCCGGAGCTTGTGGGAGAGCCGGATGGTTCCCTCCGACGGGGTCGCCGAGCCCCAGCGTGAATTCTGGTTGGTCACCCAGCGGACCGACGCCGGGACGGCACGGCCGCCCAGATACTGGGCGGAGAGCGCGGCCGCGTGGGCGGCCAGCTCGGCGTCGCTGCCGGTGCGGCGTTTGCCCGCGGCCTTGGAGCCGCGGCCGCCCTGCAGGCGGAGCTTCTCCAGCATCCGGTGCACCCATTCGCGTTCCTGGGCGCCGCTGAAGTGTGCCGGGATGGCAACCACGGCGGTGCCGTTTTCCCAGAATGCCGCCACCGTCCGGCGCCTGCGCGCCGAGCGGCGCACCTCAACGGGCGAGCCGTCCGAGGTGGTCACCGGGGTGCCTTCGTTGATCCCGGCCCCGGCCATCAGAGCGTGGTGCTTTCGACCAGGACCGCAAGCACGGCCTCGCCGTATTTTTCCAGCTTCGACGCGCCCACCCCGGGCAGCTTGGCGAGTTGTTCAAGGGACTCCGGCCTCGCCTCGGCGATCGCGGTCAGAGTCGCGTCAGTGAAAACCACGAAGGCGGGGACATCGGCCTCCAGCGCGACCTCCTTCCGCCACTGCCGCAGCGCCTCGAACGTTTGTTCCTCGTAGCTCGGCGGGCACTGGCTGCAGCGGCCCACTTTGCGTTCGGCACCGCTGGACAGCATGCTCCCGCAGACCC
>NZ_JBFRFD010000592.1:0-2027 GCF_052114645.1 Arthrobacter sp. 2YAF22_2 | reverse complement strand
GCACCACGAGGCGTCCAAACTCGTGGGCCAGGTCATGCTGTCGCTCATGGATGACGCCGGGATCGACTTCGAGTGCGCCGGCGGGCTTACGATGGGGGCTGACCCGGTGGGCACCGCGGTTATGCGCGCCGCGGTCGACGCCGGGCGTCCCGTGGACGCCTTCGTGGTCCGCAAGGCGCAGAAGTCCTACGGCATGGGCCGCCAGGTCGAGGGGCCCTCGGTCGAGGGCCGCAAAGTCCTGGTTTTGGAGGACACCTCCACTACCGGCGGGTCCGCGCTGACCGCCGTCGAGGGTGTCCGCAAAGCAGGCGGCAACGTCGTCGCCGTGGCAGTGATCGTGGACCGGGACACCGGCGCCAAGGAAAAGATCGAAGCCGAAGCAGGCGTCCCCTACCTGTTCGCCTTCGGCAAGGACGAACTCGGCCTGGGCTAGGGTTCGCCGCCAGCGGACGGGAGTAGACCGGACTTTGGGCGGTGTCTTATCATTTTTGAGACACCCCTCGGTGCCTCACACCCGTAGTTGGAGACATGCGTTATGCTCACGCCCCRGGAAGACCTGAGTTCGGCACCTATCAGTACTGCCGACCAGGTGCAGAACCTCATCCTCGACAGCGCGGACTTCGAAGAGTTCCTCAACGAACTCGCCCGATTTTCCGCCCACCAGGTCGCTGGCGAGGGTGACGACGCGCTCTGCGGGATCACCCTGCTTCGGGACCGGAAGGCGGCGACCATCGGCTGGAGCAGCGACACCGCGCGGGAAGTGGACGAGATCCAGTACCGGCTGGCCCAGGGGCCGTGCCTGACGGCCGCGCAGGAGGAGCGCGAAGTCTACGTGCCCGACCTCTTCGAAGAGGACCGCTGGGGCCCTGACTATGCCAACGCGGTGGCTTCGCACGGACTGCGGTCGGTGCTGTCGGTCCCCTTCCACCTGCAGGGCGAGGCGCAGGCTGCGATGAACTTGTATTCGGACGTGCCGGGCAAATTCGACGGCGACGTCGCCGAGAGGGCCCGCGACTTCACACGCCAGATCTCCCAGGCGCTGCGCATGGCGGTGCGCTTTTCGCTGCACACAGACAGTGCCACGAACCTGCGGGCCACACTCGAGTCCCGCACCGTCATCGACATGGCTATCGGTATCGTGATGGCCCAGAACCGCTGCAGCCAGGACGCGGCGGTGCAGATCCTCACCGACGCGTCGAGCAACGGCAACGTGAAACTGCGGGACATTGCCACCTCGCTGGTGGAATCCGTCGGCGGCTCGGCGACCAAGACGCACTTCCAGGAGCCGGGACGGCAGGCCACGGGATGATCCTGCGGTGACTTGTGCCCGTCCGACCCTGCGGCTACGCTGAGGAAGGTTGAGCCGTCGGCCATAGACACTTTCTTTGGAGTACCTATGGACCAATTTCTTAATGCCCAAGTCAAGCTCGACGTCATCGCAGACGTCATCCGGATCGATGTCCGCGGGAGCCTCAACCACGACTCCCGACCCGACCTGATGCAGCTGATTCAGCGCATCCGCCGCATGGGTATCAGCTCCCACATCCGCGTGGACCTGGCCCAGGCCGGGTTTGTCGAATCAGCAGCCCTTGCCGGCCTGCGTCACGACCTCAACGCCATAGACGGCGGCGCCGGCCAGTTCAAGGTCGCAGGGAACGTCACCGTCGCGGCCGGGGTATCGCTGGAACTGCAGCTGATCGCCGACGACTTCGGCAGGGACCTTCAGCCGCTGGACTTTTCCGCGGATATCCTGGCGTCCATCGATCCTTCCGGAACCCGTCCGCTGGCGCGCTACTCCGACGACGAATTGCTGGCCGCCAGTGACGCGGTCTTCGGAAAGCTGGACGATCCGGACACCGGAGCGCCCTCGGAACTCTTGGCCCGGTACGAGGACCTCAGTCTGGAGATGACCCGGCGAGAATTCGACCGCGAAGCCGAGCCGGCGTAGTCCGGACCACCGCCCTGCCACATTTTCTCCAGCGTGCGCCGCACTGGCTACGGTAGAGGTGTGCCGCGTGAGACGGAAG
>NZ_JBFRFD010000591.1:0-2030 GCF_052114645.1 Arthrobacter sp. 2YAF22_2 | reverse complement strand
CAACCACCTTGTCGGCCAGCGCGATAGCCTCCTCGAGGTCATGCGTGACAAATACGACGGCAGGTTTGCTTTGCTCCCACAGGGTGAGCAGCTCGGTGCTCATCTTGGCGCGGGTCTGCACGTCGAGGGCGCTGAATGGTTCATCCATCAACAAGAGCTCGGGCTCGTTGATGAGGTTCTGGGCAAGAGCCACGCGCTTGCGCATGCCCCCCGAGAGTTGGTGGGGGTAGTTGTTCTCGAAGCCGGCAAGCCCGACTCTGCGAATCCAGTCCCGGGCATCCCGGTAGGCCGAATTCTTCTGCACGCCCCGGTACCGGGGGCCTGCTGCCACGTTTTCCAGGACGGACTGCCACGGCAGGATCGCGTCCGTCTGGAACATGAATCCTGCGTTGGGGGTGATACCGTCAACCTCCTTCCCGAAGACGCGCACCGACCCTTCGGATGCTTTTTCCATTCCCGCGGCCAAGGTCAACGATGTTGACTTGCCGCACCCCGTCGGCCCCACAATCGCGCAAAACTCTCCGCGTTCCACGCGCAGATCAAGGTTGTTCAAGGCGGTATAGCTGGAACCGTCCGGGGTACGGAATCTCTTGGTTGCTGCCGTCATTTCTATTGCCGGGGACGTGGCAGCTGCCGCCGTCCGGCCGTTCGTTCGTGATTCGGACACCGTCGTCACTCGAATCCTCTCTTCGTCTTCGTTGGCTTGCGTGAAGTGGATCACATAAGCTTTGTCGACCTTAGAAAGAGATGACCGGTGAAGAAACGCTTGAGTAACTTGTGCAACAAAGCCGCGATGTTGCACGTTTCGTGCATTTTGTGCACGACGACGACGTCGCCCCGGACCGGTGGCCCCGGTGTCCCCGCCTGCGGGCTCGGGTGAGCTGGAGCGGCGCCTGGGCGTCCCTTGTCCGCCACGGACGCACTCGGACGTTGACCGCGCAGATCCTGGTCTGGATGCTGTCCATCCTGGTCCTCACCGTGACCATGGGCGGCATGGTGTTCACCCTGATCAGCAACCAATCGTTGGACCGCCAGTACCAACTGCGGGCCCTGGGCATCGCGGCCAGCGTCTCGCAAATGCCGCAGGTACGTGCGGCGCTGCAGGCCGGGGATCCGCAGCACACAATCCAGTGGCTGGCGGCAGGCGTGGTCGATGCCGCACAGCCGGCCTACGTCGTGGTCACGGATAGTTCCGGCGTCCGATTTTCGCACCCGAATCCGGCCCTGATCGGACAGCAGCTCGAAGAGCCGGTGGCAGTCCTTGACGGACAAACGCATTTGGGGGTGAACGCCGGAAGCCTGGGCACGTCCGCGAATGCGAAGGTGCCCGTTCGATCCGGCGACGGGTCAATCATCGGTCAGGTTTCTGTCGGCATCCTCGTCACAACGGAGCAAGGCGACCAGATCCGGGAGGCCTGGCTCATCGTCGGATTCTCGGCGGCGGTCCTTGCGCTGGGCGTTCTGGGTTCGCTCCTGCTGGYCCGCAGAATCAAACGCGTGACATTTGATTTGGAGCCTGCGGAAATTGCCTCCCTTCTGCAGGAACGCGAGGCGTTGTTGCACGGAATCCGGGAGGCCGTCGTCGGGCTCGACGACGACGGGTTGGTGACACTGATCAACGAGGAGGCACGCCGACTGCTCAAAGTTGAGGCCGCCGTCGTGGGTAAACCGGTGACCGACCTGGTCCCTCCGGGCCGGCTGAGGGACTTGCTGACCGGGGCTTTGCCGGGCGCAGACCAGGTTGCGTTGACGGCGGATTCCCTTCTTGTCGTCAACCGAATGCCGGTGGTGCTCGCCGGCAGGAGCATAGGCTCGGTAGTTACCATCAGGGACCGCACTGAGACAGAAGCCCTGATCCGGGACCTTCACTCCGTGCACGGACTGATGGACGCGATGCGTGCCTTGGAGCACGAATATGCCAACCGGCTGCACGTGGTGGCGGGGTTGCTTGAAATGGGTGAGCATTCGAAGGCCAGGAACTACGTTTCCCAGATCTCCGACACGTCGAGGTCGCTCGGGGAGGGGTTGCG
>NZ_JBFRFD010000590.1:0-2052 GCF_052114645.1 Arthrobacter sp. 2YAF22_2 | reverse complement strand
CCACGACGTAGCGCACTCCGGCGCCGATCAGGGCCGCCACGGCCACCCGCGCGGCCTCGACCGCGCCCAGCCCGTCGCCGCCCGCAGCGGGAACGGCTTCCCCGCCGTCGGGGCTCACATGTTCTCCGGCGTCTCGATGCCCAGCAGGTCCAGGCCGCCGGAGAGCCGCCGCAGGACGAGTCCGCAGAGTGCCAGCCGCGAATCCCGGACCGTGTCTTCGGCCTTGAGGACGGGGCACTGCTCGTAGAAGGCGGTGAAGAGCTGCGCGAGTTCGAACAGGTACGCGCAGAGCCGGTGCGGTTCGAGCAGCTCGCCGACTTTCTGCAGGGTGGCGCCGTATTCGAGCAGGTGCAGCGCCAGCGCGCGTTCGGCGGGTTCGACGACGGCGATGGTCGCCGCGGGTGCCGCCCCGGCGGCGGCGCCGAGGTGCCGGTCCAGTTCCCCGGCTTTGCGCAGGATGGAACGGATCCGGGCGGCCGCGTACTGGACGTACGGTCCGGTGTTGCCGGTCAAGGCGAGCATCCGGTCGAAGTCGAAGACGTATTCCGTGTCGTGCCCGGTGGAGAGGTCCGCGTACTTGACSGCGCCGATGCCGACCTGCCGGGCCGCGACGGCCCGCTCGGCGTCACTGAGCTCGGGCCGGCTGGCGTCGATGACTGCCCGGGCCCGGTCCACGGCCTCCTGCAGCAGCGCCATCAGCTTGACCGGATTGCCGGCGCGTGACTTGAGGATCTTGCCGTCGTCGCCGAGCACGTTGCCGATCTGGACGTGGGTCGCCTCCACGGTGTCCGGCAACCAGCCGGCGTCGCGGGCCGTGGCCATCACCATCCGCAGGTGCACATTCTGCGGCGCGCCCACCACGTAGAGCACGCGGTCTGCTTCGAGTTCGCGGACCCGGTAACGGATCGTGGCGAGGTCGGTGGTCCCGTAGCCGTAGCCGCCGTCGGACTTCCGGATGATGAGCGGCAGCGGGTCGCCGTCCCGCCCGGTGAAGCCGGCCGGGAAGGTGCAGAGCGCGCCTTCGCTGATCCGGGCGATGCCGCGCTCCTGGAGTTCCTGGCACAGCTGTGCCAGGTGAGCGTCGTAGGAGCTCTCGCCGGCGATGTGGTCGTCGGTGAGGCTGATCCCGAGCATCTTGTAGATCGCGTTGAAATAGCGCTTCGACTGCGCCACGAGCCGCTCCCAGACGGCGAACGTCTCCGGATCCCCCGCCTGCAGCGCCACGACGCGCAGCCGGGCCCGGGTGGCGAACCCGTCCGTCTCGGCCGCGGAAGCATCGAACTTCGCCCGAGCGGCCTGGTAAAAGGCGCTAGGGTCATCGATCAGCAGGGCGGCCTCGGGCGATTCCTCCCCCACCTCGAGCCAGTGTTCGATCAGCATGCCGAACGGGGTGCCCCAGTCGCCGATGTGGTTCTGCCGGATGACGGTGTGGCCCAGCGCCTCGAGCACCCGCACGATGCTGTCCCCCACCACGGTGGTGCGCAGGTGACCGACGTGCATTTCCTTGGCGACGTTCGGGGAGGAGTAGTCGACGACAACGCGGTGCAGCGGCGCGGACTGCGCACCGCCGGCGGGTTCGGGCGCGTTGAGCAGTTCCTGGATCCAGCTGCCGTCGAAGGTGAGGTTGATGAAGCCCGGCCCGGAGACCTCCACGAGGCTGCAGACGCCGTCGAGGTCCAGGGCTTCGACGATCCGGGCCGCCGCGTCGCGCGGCGGCAGGCCGACGTTCCTGGCCAGCGCCATGGCGGCGTTGACCTGGATGTCGGCGAACTGCGAAGGCCTGATGACCGGATCAGTGTCGCGGAACTCCTCGCCGAACGCGTGGGCAATAGCTGCCTGGACTCTGGGGACAACTAATTCGGCCGGATTATTCACACTGTTCAAATTATCAGTTCCGCCCCGCCGCAGACGCTCCCGCACATCCGGCAGCCCACCAGCAGACGCTTCCGCACATCCGGCAGCCCCGCAGATTGTCAAGCTGTGTGGAGTCATTGGGTTTGCTGTGTGGGTGTTTTTGTTGCGGGAAGGTTGATCCCTGCGTGGCGGGCGGGG